>NZ_JBLJAK010000002.1:0-281194 GCF_047530105.1 Serratia sp. T13T92
AAATTTCTGGCAAACTGTTTGTAAAGGCACGATGAGGTCTCTTCTGTTTTGTTAGCGCAACCAGTAGATCACACTTCATCGTGCCTTTCATTTTTTTCTGGGGATTCCTCAGCCCTGTGGGAGAGGGTTGGGGTGAGGGTTATGCGTTACGCCAATGGCCATGCAGGATGACATCGTCGACAATTTCCTGCACGGTCAATTTTGCCTCAACGTCGTTAAAAAAATCACTGGTCGCGATCTCAGTCTTATCATTCAGCCCAGCAATCACCGTGAGGTGACTAGCCGGGTAGACCTCATGGACGCGAGTTTGCAGTTCGTCCAGCAACGCCTCACGGGCTTTCTCAGACAGGTTGTCGAACAGATTGTTATCAACTTTTATTTGAATATTCATTTGGCAGTCTCTAGCAATGGGCTTGGGGTTAATCCTTATCATGATAGGCTCAATGTACAATTTTTGGCTAGTACCGGTTCACTACGCTATACATCAACTTTTTATTCTGACAAATGTGAAATTTATTGCACTTTACTCTATTAAGAAACCTAATATTCATTATATTCGAGGGAAACAGTCAAATTATAGACTGTATTATCAATGCTATTTAAACAGTGCCGTTCCCCTCCCCCGTAAATGCTGGATATTGTCAGTAGTCACCTGTAACATCACAATAAACATCAAATAGGAATTATCCTATGAAATTACCTTTAGCTGAATTTTTAGCAAACTTTTATTGCACTCTTTAGATTTAAAAACGGTAGGTAAAAATTTTATTCTAATTCTGGCGTTTTTTAAGCGAAAAAATAGGAGTTTTCTTTGGTACAGCGTAAATTTCTCACTCTAACAGAAGTCCGCAACCTGATGAGTGCTGCCAGAAATACACAGACTGGAGTACGAGATAGCTGCCTGATCTTACTGGCTTTCCGCCATGGATTACGTATCAGCGAACTGCTGCGCCTGCGCTTTCGCGATCTTGAAATGGCTGAAGGACGGATAAATATACGCCGGCTTAAAAATGGATTCTCTACCGTTCATCCTCTGATGAATGACGAATGCGAGGCAATTATGGAATGGAAGCAGCTCAGGGCCCAATGGAAACCCGGTGCAGACCCGGACATTATCTTTATTTCTCAGCGAGGAACCCAGCTATCACGGGGTCAGGCCTGGCGCATTATCCGCCAGGCTGGCGAACTGGCAGGCACGGTCATCAACACACATCCCCATATGCTACGCCACGCCTGCGGCTATGAACTGGCGGAAAGGGGCGCCGATACCCGCTTGATCCAGGATTATCTGGGGCACCGAAATATCCGCCATACCGTCCGCTATACCGCCAGTAATGCGGCTCGATTCGCGGGGATATGGGAAGCGGGTAAACGAAAAAACGGCTGAACCCGCCGAAATAACCTTACTATTAGTGCATTATTCAGCAAGCCCGGCTTTACCACCGCCGAAGATCGCTGTCATCAGCGAACTCCGGCGGTGGTAGTAGCCGATATAGGACTATTGATTAAAACAGGCATAGAGCTCGACTTCACTCTCAATACCAAGCTTGCCCATCATGTTGCGTTTATGTGCACTCACGGTCTTGACGCTGCGGGAAATCTTCTTCGCTATCTGCGAAATACTGAAGCCCTCCTGCAATAAGCTATAAACCTTTATTTCCGAGCGGGAAAAAGGTCTGGCATCGGCGTTAGACAGACTAGCCCCTTGTTCACTACGCAGAGACGGACTGATAACAATCTTGCCAGCCAGAACCTGATCAACCTGATTAACTAGCTGACGAATATCTTCTGATAAAGCAATATAGGATGCCCCAGGCAGGTAACCCGGGCAACCCAACACCTGTTTTCCTGGCACATCGGTCATAATCAGTAGCGGCTTGTCCTGCCTGACCGATTGAACAAATGACAGCAGCTTCGCCCCCATAGTGATATTTTCATTCAGGCCATAGAGCTCACTGACGATCAGATCGGCATCAGATAAATCATCATCAAATACCAAATCATAGATGGAGTGCGCCGGTACGATCTCAGCGTCGGGCAGTTTGCGCCTGAATAACTGATGCAAACCATGCCAGGTAACAATGCAGGGATGCATAATCATTATTTTTTTCATCGAGTCTCACCACTCAGTCCGTTTATCTTGGTTAAATAAACCAGCTTACCCGCCAGCAGGTAGAGCTCCTCATTGGTTGTCATCTGTAACTTTCTAATGATCGATTTCTTCTGCGTGCTGATGGTTCGTACATCTTTGCCGGTCACATTGGCGATAGCCGTGGCACTACGCCCGCGCAGTAAGGCCAGCGCAATTAATCTTTCCTGCTTACCTAATAAAGCCGCATTTTTGGGCGCTTTGTCAGTCTGATTGCTGCCTAAACATTGGGTGATTTGATAAAGGTTAACCGGATCGATCAATACCGTATCTACGCCGAAAGCGTGGAGAAGTTGCACCATCCAGGCCATATCATGCTGCAACCAGATCACCGAGTTGGTTTTATGATGATAACTGGCAATATCTGACAAAAAGGATAATAACGACAGATAGTCAGTGCCACGAGATAATGAGCTAAACAAGATCACATCAGGTTTAAATTCATAAACTTTCTTTTTGGCATCGGTCAATTTACTGACCCGGCAAAAACTTAACTCCGTGCTGCCCGCGTCCCCCAGTAACCGTTGCAGCCCGATCCAATTGATCCTGGATGGCTCGACAACCAAAATTCGTTTGCGGCTTTCCGCTGTCGCATGCTCGGCTAGCTGATGATTTGCCTGCTGCATTTTTCCTCCTAAATAACCGTGTTTAGTGCCGTTCCCCCAGGCTTGAGGCCTCGTTCAAAGGCACATTCAAGGATACAAAAAGGTCACACCTACCACGGCCTTAACATTACCCGCCACTACCTGACCGGTAGTGCGCGCATAGTTGGCGGTCAAACCTAAACTGACTGCAGAACTACCGACGGTCCCTAGCGCGACGTTCCTGTTGGTGGCAATAGCGCCATTGCGGTTGGCAACCTGAATACCAATCCCCTGAGCCACCGGCGAAGAGGCGGTGTTGGCAAAAATCGTGGATGCGGCATCCGTGGTTGGCCCGGTCAGGTAATAGGCCAGGTTTTGATTCTTGGCGCAACGCACCGTCAACGGTATCGACACCGTTCCCGGATATTCTGGCAGATTCACGGTAACGTCGCGGGAAGAGACATCACAGCCACCGGTAGGGATCACCACGCTATTGCTGGCATAGATATTCCAAATATAAGAATGCGATTCCCCTACGTTATTGGTTTGGTGCATATTTAACACCGCAATCAAAGAACCACTGGTTATCGCCACGCCACCTGCAGTGCTGATAGGCGTGAGATAAAGCACGGCGGGCCATGGCGTCATAGTGGTGGTTCTATAGACAACGGACTTGGTTTCAGAGGTTGTCGGGAATGGGTAAGAAGTACCGTCATACACAAAGCTACCGGTGAAACTTGCCAATACGCCACCATAGGCCGAGCCACTCTGCAGAGAAACGTAGTCTATTCTGTTCTCTGGAAAGTCATTACGGCAGGAGATCTGACGTGACAAATCAACGATCAGGTTTTGGCCCACCCCGATCTGCGGAGTCAAATCAACAAACACGTTGGCGCTGCCGCCGCCGATAGGGATGGTCACACCTGCCGCCGTTCGGCAAGCAAATGCATGGGCACTGGATGAATAGCCAATCAAGAGCGCAGCTGCACCCAGATATTTCAGAAATACGCGGATTAAGTCTTTCATATGTTCTTCATCATCAGGAATAGGTGTAAGTCACGTTGATCAGGGATTGAATCGAACCCTGCGTCACATTGCCGCTGGGCGTGATGGCCCTCACCTGCAAAACCAGGCTGGCCGCCAGCGATGCGTCATTCACCGCCACGACTTTGGTACTGCCGTTGGGCAGATTCCCCCCGTTGCTATCAGCCAGTTGCAACGCAATATTGCGGGCCGCGCCCTGATTGGCGTAATAGTTCCGGGTGCTATCCGCCGTGCCGGAAAAGGTCGCGGTTACCTTTGAGGTCCCCACCGGGCAGTTGGTGAGGTTCAATGTCACCGAATGCCATGGCGAAGTCGCACCTGCCGCCAGCAGGTTGAAGGTATACAAATCACCCAGCTCTACCGTGGTGGACACGGTGGATACCGTGCAGGGTTTTGCCACCACCTTGCCATTGATGGTGATGTTGACATCTGCCGCATGCGCCAGGGGGAGTACCATCATCAGTAACCACCCCGCGATCGGAACCAGCTTGCTCATGTTCATAGCCCTTTTCTCCGGTTACTGAAATTCCAGGGTGAAGTTTGCCGTCGCTCTAACCTGCCCGGCAGTCACCGGGGCACGGGTCGCCATCAGACGCGCATAGAAATACAGCGTATTGGATTGCCCGGCAGTGATATTTGACCAGTTCAACCCGCTCGAGAGCTCATTGAGAGCAATGGCATTGCCGTTGTTATCGAGGATCTGTATGCCCGTGCCGGCTGCCGCACCGGCCCCACCGTCGATTTTCAGCAAAGTCAGATTGTCGCTGTCTGCCACGCCGGTGAAACCCGTTTTCACCGCGATGGCTGAACCGCCGCATTTATCGAGCACGATGCTGAACGGCACCATCGGCGTCGTCGCCCCTACCCGATGCAGCTGCTTGGCCGCATTACTCATCAGATCCACCACAAAACTTTGCGACCCCGGCGCTATAGAGCAGGCATTGTCCTTAACGTAACCGTTAATGGCGATAGTGCTGTCCGCAGCCTGCGCTACCCTGGCGCTAAACAACGCCAGCAGACACAGGCTATAAAGTTGTATTCTCATTGCTCGCCTCTCCCGCCCGGCGTCATCGGCATACTGCCGTTAGATAGCTAAGTGCACGCTGCTGACTTTCCGGTGGCAGTTGGTAACTCGCTACGCACTGCCCGCCCGCACCCTCGCCCCATTTGGCTTTAACCTCGCCACTTGGCGGCAGCCCGGTCAGATAGACCTGCCCACCGTCGGCAACAATGCTGCCAGAGCGGCCATTATCGAAGGACACCACCGACCCGAATGGCAACGGTTGTCCGTTATAGGTCAGCGTCATCAGTACCTTAAGCCCGATATGGGTTTTAAAATCAGCCAGCACAACCGCGCCATGATTCGGCACCACGCTGACCACCGCGTCATCCAGCTCGACGTTGTTTGCCAGCGTATTGGGGTTCAGCGCCACGCGGTTTTCCCGATAATCCATGGCAAACGGCAGTACGGCATATCCCCGCCAGTCGGTACGTATCCCGCTCTGGTTTTCCACCGACACGTTCCCCGCCCCCGGCGCTTTGACCAGGATCAGGGTGTCGTTCAGCGGTTGACTTAAGGTGATGCCATTCTCATGCGCCAGCACACCGCCGCTCAGCCCGTAATACAGTTGGCTGGTACCACTGCTGCGGCTGTAACCCACGTTGGCGTTGCCAGAAGCCCCGCGATAGTTCAGCGATGTGTTACCCGTCCCGCCTGAAGTGCCCGTTCCGCCTCCGGCGTAACCGGCCTGCACGTTGTAACTCAGGTTGTTATCCTCCAGTAACGTGCCATACACCCCAGCCTGATTGGTCATCCTGCCGCTCAGATCGTCAGACATGCTGTAGCTGACGCTGGAGCGGTTGAAAGCGGACTGGCTGTCGGAACGCAGCCAATGGCTGAACGGGATGCTGATGTTGAAGGCCAGCATATTGTCGCGTCCGTCCTGCCAGGCATTTTTGGTCAGGCTGTAGCTGAGGGTATAAGTGATATCCTCCAACGTACCGCTGAAACCGGCCTGCAGTTGTTCATCCGCCTTACCGACCCCCCAATAAGTCTGGTGGCTACCGGTCAGATAAAAGGTGCCATTTTCCCCAACCTGCTGAGTCACCGTCATCTGCAACCGCCCACGCTTGTTGTAGGCCAGATTGTAGTAATCAGTGAGTTTCGGAATGAGCTCGACGATACCTTCATCGGTTGACGCCTTGTAGCCGCTCATCTGGCGCCAGGTCGTGTCACCCAGCGCGTAATAGCCGCTGGTGGAATAGCGGTAACCGAGCAGTTGCAGGTTGGTGCCCCACTCGTTTAATGCCTTGTTATAAAGGAAGCGCAGCGACTGCCCCTGATGGGTGCTGTCATCCGGCAAAGTCGCGCTAGCCTGGGTGATGTCAAGCGACACAGCGCCGAAAATGCCCAGGTTTTTAGCCACTCCAAGGTTGAACGCACGATAGCGATCGGCAAGCTGAGTCCCGCCAGACAGCGTCCAGCCGTCGGCCAGCCCCCACATCAGGGTGCCTTGGCCGAAGGTAGGTTTTTCTTGCTGATCGTTACCGCTGCGATACTGCCCCACCATCACCGTATATCTCACCTGCCCTTGGCGCAGCAGCCCAGGAACCGACGTATAGGGCACGGTAAAGACCTGAGCCGTGCCGTCGGCTTCCTGAATGCTGACCTGCAAATCACCGCCACTGCCAGATCCAGACAGATCGTCGATGGTAAATGGGCCAGGCGGCACCGTGGTTTGGTACACCTCGAACCCATTCTGCTTGACCGTGACCCTGGCGGTGCCGCGGGCAATTCCACGGATCACGGGAGCATACCCTCGCTGGCTATCTGGCAACATATTGTCATCCGTCGCCACCTGTACGCCGCGGAAGTTCGCGCCGTCGAAGACGTCCCCTGAGGTATAGCCGTCACCCAACGTCAGGCGACTGCGCAGTAGCGCAATGTCCCGCTGCAAGTAGGTATTGACGTGCTGCCAGCGGTTTTGATTAGAGCTCGATCCGCCGCCGCTGGTGTAGCTCCAGGTCGTATTATCCCGCAGCCGCCAGGCTCCCAGATTCACGCCGCTTTGTAAGTTAAGAAAGGCGTAATTGCTGTTGCTCGACTGGCTGTTACGGACATTACTGCCGGTGAAGCTGTAATTGAGCAGCCCGGCAGTGATGCCGTTTTGCCACTGGT
The DNA here is from genome assembly GCF_047530105.1 of Serratia sp. T13T92. Taxonomy (NCBI): domain Bacteria; kingdom Pseudomonadati; phylum Pseudomonadota; class Gammaproteobacteria; order Enterobacterales; family Yersiniaceae; genus Serratia; species Serratia sp. T13T92. The sequence goes on from NZ_JBLJAK010000002.1 coordinate 6,956, forward strand.
CAGGCGGGATATAACCACGGGCAGAGTTGCCCATGTAAGCCTGCGGAACACTGATAGACAGGCGCTGCCGCCCGACGTCAAAATCAGTGGAGGCTTCCTTGATCAGTGAGGTTAATGGTACGCAGGCTTCCGATGCCAAGATGGCCATTCCCGGGACCGCCCGGGTATTGACACCCATGGTGGCCAATTGGCTGCGGGTCAGGCAAGGCACCAAGGCCTTGTTGTCGGCATCGGGCCGGAAAGAGACATCCCGGGTCGACATAAACCCGTCATTCATATAAATGTCGACACGGTAAATACCCGGAGGCGCCTCAAGTCCCTTTTCGAACCCAGACAGATCGGCCACCTTCGCCGGATCGTCAGCCAGAAAACGAGGGTTGAAGTAATTTTCCGCTCGAGCCGATGCATCGCCACATAGCGCCCACAGCATCAAGGCCAAAGGCGTTAAAGTCAGCTTTAAGATGGGGGCACCCTGGTGGTTATCGTTTGTCACTCTGCGACTTTCCGTGCCGTTTTTCAGGTATAGCATGATCCCTCCGGTTCGATACAGGTCGCCCGGCTGCCTGATTTATCTGGTTATAGCTTGATGAAGTGGATGGCGGCTCCAGGCCTTACTGCATCACACCCTTGAATGCTGGCGTTTGGGCACCGTAATCGTTGATCGTCCGATAGGAAATCGTGCTGCCTGCATCGGCGGGGAGCGCCACATTGGTCGACCCCATAGGCGACACCATAGTGTTTGCCAACTGCCGCGTGCCGGCGTTCAACTCGCTCAGCGTGATGAAATAGGGGGTGGGATTGACGATCGTCAACTCTTTGCCGCTACGTTTAAAGCGCAGTTGCTCCGGAGCCTTGTCTGGCGCAATACTCAGCCCATTGGGGCGATAAAACAGTTTGATACGGCTGGTAATAGCCAATTGCAGGGTGTTCTCATCCTGGCGTGATTTGTCCAGTGAGGGGATCGCTTTGACGTTAACCCAGAACAGGCTCTCCCGATCCTTCGGCAAGCTTTGATTCGTCGCATCAATAATGCGCAGCGTGTTCTCTTTTTTTCCCTGCATCAAATATAACGGTGGCGTAATAATCAACCGGCCATCTTTTTGGCCATCGGCGTTTTCTACCCAAGATTGGATCAGATAGGTGCTTTTCTCATCGTTATTGCTGACTCCCAGAGTCACCTGCTTCTGATCGGCAGGATAGATCACCCGGGTCGCGCCCAGGCCGACTCCGGCGTTTGCCATACCCACATGCCCCGCCGCCAACAGCAGCAGCGCGGACATCACCTTTCCAACCATAGAAATTGTTCTCACATTTACCTCGTCCATCAGGATCTGACTTCCATAACACTGCGTGGCCAAGGGCCAAGCATTCACAGCGCTATTACTATTCATCTTGCGGCCAAGGCCTACTGATAAGTCAGTGCGAACCAGGCCTGAGCATTAGCCAAACCATTGTTCACCGGCTGTCCGGTGGCGCGGTATTTCGCTACGAAATGCAGGATCACCGGCCCCTCTTGCAACGGTACCCAGTACCGCGGCGCAGTATTGAGTGGAATAAATCGGCCTCTGTCGTCAAACAGCGCCACGGCTACGCCAGAGGCGACACCTGGCCCGTCACCAACAGAAAGCACCTGCGGATTATTGCTGTCTGCCATGCCATGGAACATCACGCCCACGTTACGACTGACCGTGGTAGTGCAGTTCTGCAGATGTAAATCAAAGGGGACTGGATCGGCCTCATCGCCAGGCATACGAAACCGGTCAGTGGTGATATTCCCCATCGATACCGTCAAGTTGCGATCTCCGGCTTCCACCGAACAGGTTTCAGCGATCACTTCACCCTGAAAGCGCATCAGGCCACCGAGAGGTTGTTCCTCCCAACGATCGTCAGCAACGGCCTTCCCCGCTAACAGCAGGGTTAGCAGGAGCCCCGCTCCCATTCTCCACATCGCACACTCCTTGCCTCCGGTAGCTGAAAATCAGGCCTCCCTGGCCTGTAATCATCATCCTTGATAAGCTAATTCAGCTTACTGATACTGCACCTTGAAGGTCGCATCAGCGTTGGCAATACCGGCAGTGGCTACGCCGGTCGCGATATAACGAGCCTGGAATGGAACAATAACGGTGCCATCAGAGAGCGTAGTAGCCGCACTGAAGGTAGCGCCATCAACCGCTAACGCAGTACCGGTGCGATCAAGGATCTGAACGCCGACGTTGGTTGCGTTACCTGCCGCAGAGCCTTGCAGGGCCAGCGCGGTAGGATAAGTGGCGTTAACCGCTGTGCCGCTGAAAGCGACAGCTGCCTGGGTAGCAACGGTAGAATCACAATCATTCAGTTGGATGTTGAACCCGGTAGCGGAGCTAACATCACCAGCGGTAGCCAGTGAAGTCGTTTTAACCTGCCCCAATTGCACTGTCTGGCCAATAGAACCGGCATCCACGGCACAAGCCGCATTAACAACTTCCCCTTTAAAATGGATAGGGCCACCGTTGACGGTAGTAACCGTTGCCGCATTAGCGACGCCAGCCAGAGAAAGAACTGCGGCAATACCAGCAACCAGTGATTTGATTTTCATACTATTTTCCTTTGAACACATAATGTTTCATAACCATGAAAAAGTGTGGAGGTCGATTCCCCTGGCGGGCAACCGCACAGACTTCATTTCTACTCACGGCCGGACCTCCCTATTCCGTTCAGTTTTCGCCAGCAACATGAGACATTTGGGGCTATTTTGTTGCACCCTATAAAAAAACGGTAAATACATCAATATCGAATTAATTGACTATTTTTTATTATTTAAACTTTAAAATAAGAAATTAAATGCTTTGCCATTACTAGGGAGATGTGTTTTTAGGTGTTTTTGATTTTTGCAACAGCGGGCTGGCGCAATGGCCAAAATTTAGGGGGAGGAGAGAGCGATTTGCGGAGGTAAAAATATAACTTTATTTTTCAGTTAGATAGATCTCGATCAAGGAATATTCTAATACAGGGCATTGCAAATTCTTATCTTTCGTTTAAGAATTAGGAACAGTTTAGCCCCAATTGTTCCATCTTTCGCCTGATCATTTACCAATAAATCCTTTATAACCAATCCTTTACGATCCCACATCCCGACAAAGCGCGCCGCGTTGCTGGCGGTATAGCGGACGGTATGCCTGATGTTACGATGCCCCAGATAATCCTGAATCAAGCGGGTATCGGTGCCCCTTTCCGCCAATTCATAGCCGCAGGCATGGCGCAGCATATGGGGATGCGTTTGGGTAGCGGTGCCCGCCAGTTCCCCAGCCTGACGGATAATGCGCCAAGCCTGACCGCGCGATAGCTGGGTGCCACGCTGGGAGATAAAAACAATCTCTGGATCCACGGCAGGCTTCCACTGCGCCCTGACCTGGTTCCACTCCATAATCGCCTTGCATTCATCACTCATCAGAGGATGAACGGTAGAGAATCCATTCTTAAGCCGGCGTATATTTATCCGTCCTTCAATCATTTCCAGGTCATGATAACGCAAGTTCAACAACTCGCTGATACGAAACCCGTGGCGGAAGGCAAGCAGGATCAGGCAACTGTCCCGTACCCCGGTCTGTTTATTCCGGGCAGCACTCATCAGATTGTTAACTTCAGTGAGAGTGAGAAATTTACGTTGTGCCACAAAAAACTCCTATTGCAATTATGCTGGATATTACTCGCTCAAGAATTAATAAAATCTGTCGCTGACAGATTGTTTAAAGCATAGCCTATTGTGATGAAGGATTACCAAATAAAAATAGATTTACTCACCCACTGGCTAAAACTAAAAAAACAACAAGCCCCTAAAAACTTAAAGGTTTATTTTCCACACCCTATAAACATAAGATTTATCTCACCAAAAGTGCGTTTTGTAAGCAAAGCCAGAGCAGACCTGCTACCTACCGCCAAAGTAAGGATTTATCTTACCCACCACTGCTAGACAGTAATTAGCTAAATAGAATTTTAAATTTTGTAATGAGATGAAAATTCCGTCACGCAATTTTGCTAATCAATTGTTGAACCTATTATTTTTAACCAGCCAGAATGTCACATAGCCTTAGCGGTAATACATTCGCTAATGACGTGCATCCGGTTTATTGATTGGGAAGTTCAGATAAAGGAAAGGCAGACAAGCGGTAATAAAAACCACCCGCCAGTCGATCGTGAAACAGGTCGGTAACGGCTGGGGATATCAGCCTACAAAACGCAGGCTGACGTCTTCAGGAGAGAACGTTAAAGAATATCCACATTAATCACTGCCGAACCGCGGAAAGCGCCCCCCGCCAGATTACCGTTAACCTTCAATACCGAAGAGATGGGTACGGCCATCGTTTGGTTGGCCGCGATCTTTTCCAGGGTGCCAACATTGGCTGGCTGGTCACGCACAAGCACATCCGCCGTCAGTGAACCATCCGTACGCAGTTTGATACCACTAGAAGTGTAGCCGACCAGCGTGACTTTAACCGTGGCGCTGGCCGTGCATTTAACGTACAAGTCCGAGCTTTTTTTCAATCCTGGCACACTATCGGCCTGAATATCCCCATAGCTGATATCTACCGAAGTACCAACCAGTGAACAAGCGGGGCCTGGCGGTGGCTGAGGTTTCCAGCCATCACCGGTTCCGCTGTTATGTTCAAGAGAAACGTTCATAGTCGGACCATCCGCAGGGCGTCTGCCAATTTCTTGACCCAGCCCGAAGAAATTTAATTCATTGGCTTGCAATGTAAACGTGATAGGGAGGACTTTTGCCAAAACTTCACTACAGTTTCCGCTTGCCACCCCCGGCGCGGAGGCAATCATTCGTTGGTACATCCCCGTGGTGGTACTCAATATCGCGTAAAAGTAAACTGTCTTGCCGGTTTTACACAACGTGGTGTAGCCACCGATACCATCAGGCTGGGCACTAATGGTCTGTTGCTTTGGCCCCGTCCAGCTCACATCGATTCCGGCGGTGTAACCATATAGAGGCATCAGCAGACCAGCAATCAGCACGGTTTTTTTGAGTAGTGCTGTTCCTATTAACGTCATTATTTGTTCCTTATTGCTCTGCGCTGCTGCTCATTAGCCCCTTCACAGGGGCCAAGCGGCATCAGCCCTTAGTCATAGGTCAATGCAAAGGTCATGCTGGCACTGAAAGGGCCGCGGTTAATGGTTCGGTTGGTAATCGCGTCTGGCTCGCCTTGCACATAGGCCATCATGCGCAGATAGTTGTCCCCTGTTGCTAACGGGTAGCGATGAGTGCCTAACTGGTTCAATGACACTGGATTGCCATTTTCTGTCTCAACACCAATACCAATGCCCGATGCCTGGCTGGAGGCATCCAGCGCCAGTAATCCAGGCAATGCGGGATTTTCCACTCCGGTGAACGTGACCTGCACCGATTTGCCCAACGTCTGATCGCAGTTGCTCAAGTGCAGTTTGAACTCCCTACTGCTGGTTTTTTGATTGTGATACAAGTGTTTGTCAATCACCGTGCCAAAATCCAGTTGGATGGTTTCTTCACCCGGTGGGATGATGCAAGGTTCCGCCACCAGCGTGCCGTGTAAGCGCATCTTTGCCGCCTGAACGCCCTGGCTCAGCGCTAGCAGAGCGACGGTGGCACAGAGAGATCTCAGTATTTGCCGCATATCAGCTCCTTATTGGTAATCCGCAAGCAGCGTCGCCGTGACTTCAAATACCCCTTCAGTCAGCTCGGTGCCCGGTTTTTTAACCGGCACGGCTTCCAACATCGGTGGATTTTGTGGGTCAATAGAGATAGGCGTACCGAGCTCAAACGGCTCGCCGTTCTGGTAAATTTTGATGCCCAGATTGGCAATGTTGGTCTGTAGCGTTGCCGGCTCAAAGGTGGCACCGGGGCCGATCAGCGTCAGCACCATGCTCCAGGCGGATCCCGCCGAACAGTCCAATATGTAATCAACCTGCCTGCGGTGCTTCACCCCATCCACGCTATTGACGCCGATCCGGTCAAAAGGCACGTCGAGGTCTTTGCCGTTGTTCACCTGGCACGGGGGTGGCTCAATCAACGTACCGCTAAAGCCCATATTTTCTGCCGCTTGCAACGGGCTTATGGCCAGCAGAGCAAACGATAGCAATAGTGACATCCCTGCAACCGATCTCATTCCTTTCTCCCGTTTCACTGGTAGTCGACCACCATCGTGGCTACCGACGTAAAGTAGCCAGCGGTGAGAGTGCCCCCTGGACGCTTCACTAAGGTGGCAAACAATGCAGGCTGATTTGGCAGCGTGAAATTCAGCCAGCTATTCACTGGCATTGCCTGGCCGTCATTCGACAAGGCGATCCCCAGATCGCCTTTCGAGGTTTGCAGAGCACCGGCAAAACCGGCGTCTATGCCCAGGATCTGCATTTTTAACGCGTTGGTATTACCTGCCGAGCATTCCAACGTGTATGGCACCGGCTGGCGGTAGTTGATACCGTCAACCCGGGTCGTCAACACCTCGTTGGTGAAATCCACCATGATGGTTTGATCCCCGTTAATCACGCAGGGTGGCGGCAGTAAAATGTTGCCCGAGATAGTCAGGTTGGACGTCGCAGCAACGGCTGATGACATGCCCAAAACCAGTATCAAACCTGCAAGTCCCGTCGACGTTATCCACGGCATAGTTCACCTCTGTTGCGCGTAGGCTATGAGTTACGTTTGCCAGGTTCTGCCTGACAGGTATCACCCGCACAGCGGAAAATAAGTTCTGGGCGGCCACCGAAGTCATTCACGTAGGTCAGCACCGGCGCACTACCTAAAGCACTGACGCTGGCGCTTAGCGGTGCGGTAGATTTAGGCGGCACCATCAACGGAACAAACCCTTTGGCGCTCTGGCCACCTTTAGTGGTGCTAGCCTCAACGATGGTGATGTAATACGGCGTTGGATTGTTGATCACATAGCGATCGCCTTGGCGCGTCAGCGTCATTTTCTCCTGCCACGGCGTACTCATCTGTTCCTTGGTCGGTTCAATCGCCTGTGGGCGGTAGAACAGTTTGATGCGTGTCTGCAACGCAATTTGCAGCGTGTTCGGCTTGTCGCTGCGTGGCGGGATTTCGCGCAGGTTGAAATAAAACAGCGATTCACGATCCTGTGGTAATTGCTGCAAAGCAGGCAGCCCCTGCACTTTCACCTGGCTTTTAGCACCAGACTCAATACGCTGCACCGGAGGCAGAACGATCAGCGGGCTGGTGATCTTATTGCCCTGCTCATCCTCAATCCACCCTTGGGCCAGATAAGGCAGGTGTTTGTTTTCATTGCTGACGTTCATGCTGACAGACTTGTTGGAAGCGTTATAAATCACCCGGGTACGATCCAGGGCAATCGCCGCATTAGCCTGTGAGGTAAAGATGGCCAGCAGTAATGCGCCAGCGGTTAATAAATGTGTGGTCGTTAATTTCATCAGTCTTTTTCCGTTCAGCTTCTGTTTTCCGTTTCCGGATTTTCCCCTGCGGCGATGGGCCGGCAAGGCAGCAGTAAATTCTGTGTCCCGTGTTGTGGGATATGCATTGGCAGCGTTATTTCGCACTGGGTGATGCCATTCCAATTGGTGGTCATCTTGGCGCCGGGCTGAATACCACTCAGGTAAACGCTGCCGTCATCGTTGATAATGCCAACGTCCCGTTTCTTGCTATTTTGTACCGTGGCACCGAAAGGCGGTGATGACCCATCAGCCAGACGAACCACCGCCATCGCTTTTTCACCAGCCACCACTTCGAAACGCCGCAAACCAATCGCCCCTTCGGTCAATGTCGCCTGCTGCACCGAGCTGAGCGCTTCGGTTTTGTCGTCCAGTGCGTTCAGATCGATGCTGACCTGGTTGCGGTAGTAGCTGTTGAGATCGGACACCACAGCTTTACCAAAGCGGTTGGATAAGGTGGTGGCACCATAGCCGCGCACAGGAACGCCTGCTACCCCGTCGGTATCCAGTAAAATGCGCGTTCCGCCTGGCATGCCAATCCGATGCATAGCCACGCCCTCCCCGGTCGCCGTCACCCCACCTTGCAGCATCAGGCCCAGAGAACTGGATCGCCCTGCTTGATAACCCGCATTGGCACTCACTTGCGCGTCGTTGCCCAAGTGGGTGTAGTAACCGCTGGCAACCGCGCCTTGGCGAGCAGCGCCTGCGCTGATCTGATAGGAGTCGGCGTCATTCACACGGCCGAAATAACCCACCTGGTGAGTATTTTCATTGCGATCCCATGACCCGCTGTAGGTGATGGAACTGGAGTGACCCCAGGGAATGGTGATCGCCAGATACATGCCGTCGTCGTTGGTGCCGTTAAATTTGTTGCGATAGGCGGTCAACGAGAGGTTAAGATCCTTGAACTTGCCCAGATCGAAGTATCTCGCCAGCGACAGGTTGTAATGATCGTTGGCACTGTCGTTCCAATAGGTCTGGTGGCTGTAGTTGATAAACGTGCTCAGACCCAGCTCGACAAACTGCTTATTGAACGTAACGGTGTACATCTCCTTGCTGCTCTGGGTGCGGTAACCGGTAGTCCGAGCGTCCAAAAATTCGCTCATGTTCATAAAGTTGCGTTCGGAGAAGCGATAGCCGGCGAACGTCACCTGGCTGTCATAATCGTCAAAACGTTTGGAGTAACTGAGGCGATAAGAGTTACCAAACAACGAGCTCTCCTGCGGCAAATTAGCGCGGGATTGGGTGACATCGAACGACAGTGCGCCCAGCATCATCAAATCGCGGCCAACCCCCAACGCCAACGCGTTATAGTCGTCGCTCCCTACGCCGCCACCGTACAGTGACCAGCCGTTGCTAACCCCCCAGGAGAACTCGCCGGTGGAGAATAGTGGCCCGCTGACGTTGTGTTTCCAATCGCTTGGCCGGCCTGCCGCGAGTTTATAGCGCAACGAACCTGGACGGGTCAGATAAGGGATGCTGGCGGTGTTCACGGTGAACTCCTGCACGCTGCCATCCTGCTCCTCAACGCGAACCTGCAGTTGGCCGGAAACCGCATCATTCAAATCCTGAATGCGGTACGGGCCTGGCGCGACCTGCGTTTCATACAACACCCGGCCCTGCTGGCTAATGGTCACCTTGGCATTACTTTTGGCGACGCCACTCACTTCCGGGGCATAGCCGCGTAAGTTAGGTGGCAGCATGTTGTCATCGGTATTGAGCGTAACGCCGGTGAAACGGAAGCTGTCGAAAATATCTGAATTGAGGAAATTTTCTCCCAGCGTCAGGCGGGCAAGCAGCTTGGGCAAGGCTCGATAAGCGTAATAACGGCTCCAATCCAGGCTATTTTCGCCGTTGCTGCCAGACTGGTTCCGCATCTGCAACTGCCAATCCGCGCGCAGACGCCAAGGGCCAAAGTTGGCCCCGGTGGTCCCATTACCACTCAGGCTATAGGCCTGATCCTGGTGCTGCTGGCGCGTGGTCAGGAAATTCAGGTTATAGTCAAACAACGCACCGGTAATGCCGTTATCCCAACGGGAAGGCGGATCCCAATTCTCAGAACTGTATTCAAGATAGGCTTGTGGCACGCTGAGCTGTAGGGACGACGTCGCCAGATCGCCCTGAACCGTCAATCCTGGGATACTTTGCAGATCGATACATTGCCGATCGTCTTCCCAGACAATGTCCTTAAGCACGCTGTCTCTCAGGCCAAATAGCTCGATCAGTTCAGGCGTCAGGCAAGGCTCGCTACTTTTAGGATCTGCTTTAGATGGTGCGAAGGTGATTGAACGCTCCGCTATTTGCTGCCGGTTGAGAAACACCGCCATGGTGTAAGTCCCTGGCATAATATAGCCGCCACGGGAGAAATGACTGAGATCGAGATTTTCCCGATCTTTAATATCCAACACATCGGTATTGAACTGGATATCATCTGCGGCATGCGTAAGATAAACCGGGCTTCCCAGCGATAAAGCAATACAGACCCACAATCCGCGCAGCCGGAAAGTAGAATTCGCAACAGGTTTGGCCATCGATAAAAATTCCGTTTATCAGTAATAATCCATTTTGAAACGCACGGTGGAACGGTACTCACCGGCTCGCAGTATTTGGTGATTCGGCAACAGGTTTATGGTGTATTGCAGCAGCTTATCTCCGGAGCTTAACTCTGCCAGGGGCATAGCTACGCCGGGTAATGCGATGTTGCCTGATTGGTCTTTGATCTGTAGCCCAACGCCTTGGGCCTCGCCTTCAATACCCAGTAAGGCGCCATCCTTCAAACCATCAAAGGTAACGCGGAATGCCTGCCAATCGGGCATTGTGGGATCGAAGCGTGGCAAGGTGCAGTTAATTAATCGAATGACAAAAGGTTTAGCGATACCTTGCCCATCAAGAGCAATCTGTGACGTAGGAACGGTGATCATCTCAATCACTTGCTCACGGCTGCTCATCTCAATGGCGCAGGCAGTTTCAATAATGCTGCCTTCCATGACGACACGGCCCCGTCCCAAAAACGTATCCGCCGTTGCGGTTACGCTAAACAGAGCGCTGAGCAGGCAACTCGCCACGATATATTCCATTTTGTTCACGCTGTTAATTCCCTTCGACACCATGACCTTCAGAATAAACATGCGGGTTTCCCCGCATGTGTGACCGCTTGACCGGTTAAAACTTACTGATAAGCCAGGGTAAAGGTAGTAGTGGTGCTGAAGTCGCCTGGGACGATTGTTGCAGCAGTTTTACCGTCTACACCCATGTCGCCCTGCAGGTAAGCAGAGAAGTTCAGGATGTTGGTTTGATCCTGGATGCCCTGTGGAGCAGTTGCCTGGCCCAGTTTGATCAGTGTGCCGCTACCGTCGGTGATAGCCAGGCTAGCGCCACGTGCAGTACCGGTGATGCCCAGCAGATCGGCGTTACCTGCAGAAGTTGGACCTGTGAAGGTGGTGGTTACCGATTTAAGGGTAGATGCATCACAGTTTTCCAGGTGGATGTAGAAGTTTTCAGGGGTAGATTTACCGCCGTCTTTCAGTGCCACGTTAGCGATCTGGCCCATTGGGATACGCTGGTTGTCATCGCCTGGGGCGATAGAGCAAGGTGCATCAATGATGGAACCGTAGAATTCGATTGTGCCATGGCCCGCGTCCTGTGCAGCATTGGCAGCAGAAACAAAACCCAAAGCGATTGCGGCAACCATGAATTTGTTCAGTTTCATATTTCTATTCCTTTATTAAATAAATTGATATAAACAACTAATAACCATCCATGCCAAGCATGGTCTGGGGACTGCAAAAAACATGAAGCGCCCGCCCAATATCCAATGGGGACGTGCTTCATTTTTTATACTTAGGGCACTCAAGGTAGGTTATAACGGTCAGCCTTCTACGCTGGTACCGTAATAGACCCGCAAGGTCTTATATAACCCTATCTTATTGGTGCAACCAATTTTCTTCATAACGGACACGCGATGACTGCTGACCGTTTTAATATTAATCCCTAAAATCGCACCAATCATCTTTGGCGTGTAACCGCGAAAAAGATAATAGCAAATCCGTTTTTCTCTGTTGCTTAACGCAGCCAAGGTCCCTTTAGGGATAAATTTGTCGCGTTTTGCCCATGTTGTATTTGGTGAATCGGCAATCTGTGTCAGCAGAGCATTAGAACACTCATTGGCCGCAATAAAAACAACCCGGTCTCTGTAGCGTTGCTCAATGCTTAGCGACAATATGTTCAATAACGCAGTACTGGCAATCACCACCATCAACGTTCGGCTTTTCTTTTCACGTATCATTTCGCTAATCAGCAATGCACTGCGTGCCGAACCATCCGATATCGAATGTTCAAAGGCAACATGACTATGCTGCTGCTGTAACTTAAGCAAGCTGCATCTGATACCTTGTAAAAAGTAGCTATTATTGCTGGAGATATGGAACGAAATCTCAGTTATATCTTCACTATGAAAATCGAAATTATATTCGCTCACACCGTACCCGTCGTCCATAACGCTACCAAACTTATCGCCAAATCCATGTCGGCTATCGTACATCTGCTTCCCGCCACTATCGCTGAAAAGTTGGATGCATGTTAGCGACCGACGCCAAAATGCCATAATCAATTTATATCAACCTGTGAAATTTCATTTAAGTAATATAAAAAAACCAATAAAATCATAGCAGTGAGAAAAATTTCACTTAAGATCAACTAACCTTAAGAAGATGCCTAGAGCGATATATTTGAGCATTAATCGGCATTAATCAATTTACTAATCAGAAAAATCTTGCTAAGTTTTATAACGCAAACCCAGGAGCAGCCTGGATCCTGGCGGTTCAACGGTGATGCATTAGCAATCAACAAGAAAAATCTCATTTAATAAATTGTATGCTGTCCGTTATTTTTTGTTTTAATAACGCTCGTGATTTTGAACAAGGAAGTGAAAGGAATGACTAGTAACTGTAGCGGTTATTATTATCTCATCGGTGACAGCGTTGAGTTCTGGCCTGAGGAAAACTTGCTTTACTCTCGTATCAACGGTGAGAAAATCACGCTATTTATCGCAGCCTCACGCTGCCTTCAGCTCTTATTAAGCCAACAAGGTGAACTGGTTCCACAGCGGGATCTGTTTGAAGCCGGATGGCAAAAAAATGGTTTAGAGGTGTCTAACAATACCTTTTACCAAAACATCCTTATGTTACGTAAAGGATTAAAGCTTGCCGGCTATGAGCAAGCAGTGATAAAAACAGTGCCCCGCCAGGGCCTTACCATCCCCTCAATGGTTCCGGTTGCCAGAATAATACCGGACATAAGAACAACCTCTGCCGAAGAAATACCTAGCGTAGAGGAAAACCAACCGCCAACCCCCAGCAAAGTGGATAAAAAAGCATCCTCTCGGCCTCGCTATGTGTGGGCAATATTGCTTAGTCTCTCTTTTGGTGTCGGTATTGCGCTGTTAGCTGCATGGAATAGCTCAGAGAACAAGAATTTCTTCTCTACTTTTAACTTCGTAGGGAATATAGAACAGTGTTCTGTCTATCTCCACAGCGGCCAGACATCGTTGCAGTCCTACATGCAATTTATTGCGCAGAACAACTTCACCTGCAAAAAACAGGAGGTTGTCTACTTTACCGCCAACCCATTGGTTCCACGAGCCTCAGTTATTCGCTGCGAATGGCCATTTGCTTCAGGGACAAAGAATCTCTGTATTTCTGAATATTATCTGGAGTGGCAGCATAATGAATAAGCCTCAACTGTTCGGCGTATTTACACTACTCTCTTTGTTGTTCCTGTTGCTCGCGCTGGGGGCATACCGCCTCTATAGCCAATATCAGCAAACACATTTTAACTGCGAAGCCATGCTGCTGGTTCACAAAGATGATGCGGAGCTGGCCCTCATGGTTAACTTTATCTTCCAGGGTAATAATGGCATTGTCAGCCTGAAGGGCACCCTTAAGCAGGGCGACAAGACCACCAGCGTCAGCAGAAAAAGCTATTTTGATTTCAATCAGATGAAACAAGTTTATCATCTTAAGTCAATTTCAGCGGTGACCACACCGGCCGACAACAGTGACAGCAAAGATCTCGCCCGTTACCTCCCTCTTTTTTACCTGGAACCGGGACTAAAATTCGACTTCACCGCTTACCCTGCCACCAAAGAAGGGTACGTTTTTTCTACCGGGCAGGTGCCGTCATTTTACTGTGCACGTAAGTGAAATGCTGCGATACGGAGATGGAGCGTTCGATATGACCAGCAAAGGGCTGTTTGACGTAAACGAGTTTCGCTTTGTGGAGGACACGCTTTAAAGCTGGCATCGAATGGCTAAAACAGAAAACCGGAGGAAAGAATCTCTTTCCTCCGGTGATGGCATCGCCGTGGTTTGGTACGGCTAACCTACAGCACATCCACCACAACAACCGCAGACCCGCTGAACGCGCCAGCCTTGACGGTCCCACCCGTGGGGGCTAGAGTCGATTCAATCTTCACATCTGCCGAACCATTAATGGTGATTGGCGGTGGGAATTTCGAACCATTGATGGTGATAGTCGATTGTATTCCATTGCCTAAACCGGTGGTGTTATCCGATAGCGCGGGTACAGTTATCACAACTTTAGCTGGAGTCGGGCACGTTATCGTCGCCGTGAGGCTGGCGATATTCCCTGCAATGGCAGTGCTGTCCACCAAGCCATGGTCGAGAACTGTGGGCCCGGTTATATCACACCCGGTGGTGAAGGGCCTGAGAACAGTATTTACACACGAAGTTGTCAGTCTCGCATTCCGGCTGTTAGGACCTTCATAGACAACACAGGTGCGAGTGTTTCCTGTATTCGCATTGACACGCCAGGCCTTGCCCTTCCAACTCCCGCCGGATCCGAGCCCCGTTCTCTTCATTACTTCCGTTTGGAAATCCGACCAGTAATAGTAATTACTTGCGTAGGTTTGAGTAGAATAACTAAAGGCGCAATACGTATCTGTAGCATAGGCATTCCACCCAACATTATTTTTTGTCACACACACGTCAAAGAACGAGGTCGTGCCCGGGCGGATGCTTGTTGTATCGAATTGTTCGACACCGTCGGTATAGGTGAAGAACAGCTCTTGTGTTGCTTGGTCGAATTGCGCACTGGTGATGACGAACGCAGCAAAACTGGACGTACTGGTCATCAGGCAGAGTAAAGCAATTAGCGATTTCATTCGTTTAACGATGTCGTACATAAAGTTAGTCTCGATTACAGGAAAGGAAGGGGCCGCTATGCGGCGGCACGGCGTGCTACTGGTACTCCAGCGCGAAGGTCGCGGTGGCTGTAAATGCCCCCTCTACTATCCCTTGGTTGGCCTTGGCTGCAGGTTCTGCCTGCACGTAGGCCTGCAACGCAATCACCATGTTGCCCTGCGTCAGTGGCGTGGTGGAGCCCTGGACATTCAGCGGCAATGCCTGGCCAGCGCTTGTTTCCATCCCCACCGCCACTCCGCGGGCCACGCTGGCAGCATCCAGCGCCAACAGCCCTGGCAATGCCGTGCTCTCGGTGCCCATAAAGCTCAGCTTCACTCCCGTTGCCACCGCCGTATCACAGTCATCCAGATGCAACGAGAACGTCTGGCTTGGGCTGCGCGTATTGGTGTAAAGGAACTTGTTAACCAACGTGCCAAAATTCAGCTCTATCGCCTCGTCACCCGGGCGCAGGGTACAGGGCGCATTCACCAGCGCGCCTCTGAATTCCACGTTCTCGACCGCCTGTGCCGGTGCGCAGAATAAAAACGGGCAGGTCAACACCAGTGCCAGACCGATCCGTGGTAACGCTTGCCATTGCTTCATCAAACGGCTCCTATTGATATTCGGCCAGCAGCGTGGCTCGGGCAGTAAATGCTCCCGGGCTCGGTGGCTGCGCTGGATCGGCCACTGGGACTGCGGACAGTCCCGGGGGAGATTGCACGTCAACATTCTCAAAATGCGTGTACTGCCAAGAGAAAGGCACCCCACCACCCAGCAGAATACGGATACCTAGCCCCGTCAGATTGGTTTGAAGGGCCGTGTTGTCAAAACTGCTCGGCTCCCCCTTAATACTCAATCTGACCACCCCTGCCGCACTGCAATCAATCTGGTAAGGTATCGGCTTGCTGTAACGTACTCCGTCGAGATTGCGGATCACCAGATTGTCGCCAAAATCTACTTCGATCAGCCCACCGTTATTGATGGTACAAGGCAACGCCTCCACCAGGCCGCCCTGAAAGTTCACCTGCACGGCATGCGCCGATTGAGCTATCAGGCCCATCATGGCTAGCCCTGCGGCAAGCGCGACATATTTTGCTTTCATCGGTCATCCCTTACTGATAATCCACGACCAGCGTCGACGCTGCGGTAAAAGTCCCGCCACTCAGGCTACTACCTTTGACCGGAACGGCCGTCAGCACCGGACGAGCCGGGTTGGTAAAATTGAGCCAGGTATTCATCGGCAGCTTGACGCCGTCACTGCGCAGTTCCAGGCCCAGATCGGCTTTACTGGTCGCGAGCACGCTGGCATCAAAACCTGCGCCACCGCCCTGAAATTGCAGTTTCAACGTGGCAGAGGTCGCTTCAGTGCAGTCCAACGTATAAGTGATGGGCTGTTCGTAATTCACCCCATTTATCCGCCCGGCCAGCATATCGTTGCCAAAATCCACGGAAATATCGCTGTTGCTGTTAATCACGCAAGGCGGTGGCACCACCAGGGTGCCGCTGAACTTGACGTCCACGGCCTGCGCCGGTAACGCGCAACCCAGAGCGATCGTCAGGGCCAGGACAGGCCATACCGCTGTTAGCTGTTTCATAACACCTCCACCAGCAGCGTTGCCGTACTGTTGAACACCCCACCAGGCAGAATGGACCCCGCCCGTTTCACCGGCACGGCACTGATGGCAGGCGGCGTGGCCGAATAGCTGAAGGTAAACCATTCACCCAACGCTAACGCACTGTTGTCCGGTTTCAACAGCTTGATCCCCAGATCCGTAAAGTTGGTTGCCAACACGTCAGGATCAAAGCCGCTGACCGATCCCTGGAACCGCAGACGCAAGCTGGAAGTGCTGCCGGTACAGCTCAGAGAAAACGGCACCGGCGTGGCATAGTTGTTGCCATCAATGCTGGTGGTCTGCAAGGCACTGCCAAAGTTCACGTCAATCGCGGTGTTGCCATTCACTATGCAAGCGGGGCCCGTCATCACGATCCCTTTGATGGTGAGCGCAAGCTGGTTGCTGGCCTGTGCCGCAGCCAGGCACAACGCCAGGCACCCCACCGTACCGATAGCAGTACGCCAAAAACTCCTGAGAGCGGAGCGGCCCTTGGGCCGATAAACCAACTTATTCATAGCTCAGCCTGAAGTTGACATGGGCCAGATACGCGCCCGCTTGTAGCGGCGCCTCGGTGCGCTCCGGCGCGATATAGTAGGTCAGTACATTGTTGCCAGGTGTCAGCAACTGCGGTTGTCCGGCCAACCCCGGCACAACGTCACGGCGGGAGGCATCCGTCAGACGCAGCCCCATACCGCCCACACCGCTCGCCAGGAAAAGATTGGGTTCGTAGTTATCCTGCACGCCGGTAAAGGTCAACGACACCGCAGGCTGGTTGGTGCTCCAGGTCAGGTTGCCCTGCTGATCACGATTGTTGGCCGCGCTGCGCAGGCAGTCTTGCAAACGCAGTTGTACCGCCACCGCCGTGCCGCGATCGCCCACGTGTTGCAGGCGGCCTGTTCCCACATCACCCAACTCGACCGACTGGTCGGCACTGCTCATCTCCAGGCGGCAGGCGCTTTCGGTCAGCGCCCCCGACACGCGCAGCACGCCGTGTTCACCGTCAATCAACCCCGTTGCGGCCTGTGCCAAGGGAGAAAGCAAGGCAGCCAGTACCATTCCGCTCAGGACGGAATACTTTGCCGTCTTGCCGGGCAGTCTTCTCTTTTCCATGATTGTTTTCCTTGTTCGTCCTTCACGGTTCATGCCCGCCGGGCACCGCCCATCACCACCACTGACGCCGGGTGATTATTTGTCGCGCTTGCTTTCATCCACCTGGCAGTTGCTGCCACTGCATTTGAAAGTCAGCGCCGGTTGACCGCCGTAGTCATTGACATACACCAGCACCGGGGTCGCCCCTAACGCCGCCGCACTGCCGCCCAGCTTGACGCTGCCCTTTGGTGGCACCATCACCGGTTCAAAACCTTTCACCACTTCGCCTTCTTTCCTGGCGCTGGCACCAATCAACGTCACAAAATACGGCGTTGGGTTGTTGACGGTGTATTGGTCACCCTTTTTGCTCAGCGTCAGTTGCTCCTGATACGGCGTCGCCTGTTGCTTGGCCGCCGCTTCGGCTAGTGCAGCCGGGCGATAGAACATCTTGATGCGCGTCTGCAGCGCTATCTGCAATACGTTCGACTTGTCGCTTTTCGGCGGGATTTCCCGCAGGTTGAAGAAGAACAGCGATTCGCGATCCTGTGGCAACATGTTGGCTCCCGGCGTTGCCTGGATTTTTACCTGGGTCTGCCCTTTGGGTTCGACACGCTGTACCGGTGGCAGCACGGTAAACGCGCTGTTCCCTTCCAGCTTGGTGCCGTGTGCGTCTTCCAGCCAGCCCTGTGCCAGATAAGGCAATTCAGGGTTCTGATTGCGCACGGTCAGGCTCACCGACTTTTCATTCCCTGGGAACACCACGCGGGTCCGATCCAGGGAAATAGCCGCCTGTGCAGACGGAACCAAGGTGGCCACCGTGGCACCCGCCAACAGGCTCATCACTAAAAATCTTTTCATCATCATTACCTTTACTCTTCCTATCAGACGTCATCCCTGCCGACTCTTAAGCCAGCAGGCGACGACGCCCTTTACTGTTCATTGGGTTTAATTCGCTGCCGTTATCCGTTTACACAAGGCAACAGCAGGTTGGCGGTCATTCCCGCCGGTATTTCTTTCGGCAGCGTAATGCGGCACTGTTCGGCACTGTTCCAGTGCACCGTCATGGTCTCACCCGGCTTGATACCGCTGAGGTAGACGTTGCCTGCATCGTTCACCATGCCGGTTTCCTGTTGCTTGGCGTTCAGCACCGTGGCACCGAAAGGCGGCACCGAACCATCGGCCAGACGTATTACCGCCATCGCCTTCTCACCCGCGACGACTTCAAAGTGACGATAGCCAATGGCCCCTTCGGTCAGCGTGCCTTGCAGCACTGAGCCGGTGGCTTGGGCGTTGTCGGCCAGTTTGTCTACGTCGATACGTACGCTGCTGCGGTAATAACTGTTCACATCCGCCACTACCGCTTTACCGAAGATATTGGAGTTGACCGTGTTGCCATAACCGCCTACTGGCACTCCTGCTACACCATCGGTATCAACCAGCATCCGCGTCCCACCCATTATCGATGTACGATGTAAAGCGCCGCCTTCACCCGTCAGGGTAGCTCCGCCCGACATCGACACTCCTGCCGAGCTATACTGCCCGGAGCGGTAACTGGCCATGCCATTCACCTGTGCCAGGGTGCCACGGTGTGAGTAATAGCCGCTGAAATCAGCATCGCTATTCGCCATCCCAGCTCGGACCGTATAGTTATCGGTATCACCGATCCGATCGGAATAGGTGACCGAGTTGGTATTGTCACCCGCAGCATAAGAGCCGTTATAGCCCAGCATGCCGCTGCTTCCCCATGGCATGGACAGCGACAGATACATGCCGTCATCCTTGGTGTTGCTGAAGTTGTTGCGGTAGGCCGTCAGCGACAGGTTGACGTTACGCAAACGGCCAATATCAAAGTAACGTGCCACCGTTAGGTCATAACGGTCGCTGGTGGCCTGGTTCCAATAGGTCTGATGGTTGTAGTTAAGGTACCCACTCATCGCCAGCGACTCGAACTGCTGGCTGAAGGACAGGGTGTACATCTCCTTGCTACGCCCAGGGCCTATCCGATTGGCGTTATCCTTGGCACTCAGGTAGTCCGCCATCGACATAAAACCACTGTCGGAGAAGCGGTAACCGGCAAACGTCACCTGACTCCCGGTATCATCAAAACGCTTCGAGTAGCTCAGGCGGTAGGAGCCCCCCTGCTGAGTGCCTTGATCCGGTAGCCGAGCCCGGGACTGCGTCACGTCCGCAGACAAGGCCCCAAAAGCCATCAAATCACGCCCAATCCCCAGTGACAGGGCCGAGTACTCATCACCTCCCAGCCCGCCGCCGTACAGCGACCAACCATTACTCACGCCCCAGGAGAACTCCCCCGTGGCAAACATCGGCCCATTAACCTTATGTTGCCAGTCAGATGGACGGCCTGCCGCCAGCTTGAAACGCACCTGCCCGGGTCGTGTCAGGTATGGAATGGTGGCGGTATCCACCTGGAAGCGCTGCACGCTGCCATCGGCCTCTTCGACCTGCACATCCAATGCGCCAGAGACCGCGCTATCCAGATCCTGGATACGGAATGGCCCAGAGGCGACCAGGACTTCCTTGATCACCCGCCCCTGCTGGCTAATAACGACCTTGGCGTTGCCGCGCGCCACACCGGTCACTTCTGGCGCATAACCACGCAGATTCGGTGGCAGCATGTTGTCATCAGAGACCAGGCTGCCCCCGGTGAAACGGAAGCTGTCGAAGATGTCGGAATTCAGGAAATCTTCCCCCAACGTCAGCTTGGCGCGCCACGGTGCAATCGCCCGGTAGGCGGTGTACTGTGTCCAGTCAAAACTGCGGGTATTCTCTTTTGCCGAATCACTCTGATGGTCGATCCTGGTCTGCCAACTGGCCCGCAACCGCCACGGCCCCAGGTTGGCTCCTGCCACCCCATTACCGCTGAGGTTGTAATCCTGAGTGCCGTCCTGGCTCTTGCGTTGAACCTGAGTATTCAGGTTGTAATCCAGCAAAATGCCCGGGATCCCCTCTTCCCAGCGCGAAGGCGGATCCCAGTTCGCACTGCTGTATTCCAGATAAGCCTGCGGGATACTGAGGTACAGCGTGTTGGTCCCGAGATCGGTACGGGCCTGAAGCCCATCCAGACTAGCCAGATCCAGACACTCGCCCTGATGCCACCAGGTCAACCCTGCCAATGCGGCCTTGGTCAGACCCAACTGGTCCACCATCTCTTTACTCAGACAGACCTGGCTGCCTTTCGGATCGTCGTCCGGCGCCAGGAACGTTACCGGGCGTGCAGGTTGCACCTGATTATTCAGGCTCAAAGCTAGGTCATAAGTGCCCGGCAGGATAAAGCCCTGGTGCGAAAACTGGCCTAAATCAATGTTGTCACGATCTTTGAGATCCAGGACATCCGTGTTGAACTGGATATCTTTTGCCTGGACCACGCTCACCGCACCGAGCAATACGCTGCTGCCTAGGCTGGCTTGACACAAAATGGCAAGCAGGGAGCGGGAAAAATAACGCGCCATGAAAAGAGTCCCTTTAGTAATAATCCATTCTGAACCGTATAGCCGAACGGTAATCCCCTGCCCGCAACGTCTGTTGGTTACCCACCAGGTTCAGGGTGTAATGCAGTTGCATCTCTCCTGGGGCCATGGCGCTGGCCAGCATGGCATCCCCTGGTGCTGCCACCTCGCCTCTGGCATCACGTATCATCAACGCCACGCCGCTCGCCTCTCCGCTCACGCCGAAATGACCGCGATCGTCATCACCGTCAAACGTCACCTGAAAGCGCTGCCAATCGGGAGCTCTCGCATCAACACGTACCAGCACGCAATCCACCAGGCGGATGGCAAAATCTTTATCTGGCCCGCGACCATCCCGGATCAGTTGGCTGACCGGGAGGGTGTCCATTACCAAAGTCTGGTCACGGTCCCCGACTTCAATTGCACAAGGAGTCTCAACAATGGCGCCTTCCATGCTGACGCGCCCCTGCCCCAGCACATCAGCGGAAAATGCACTCCCGGAGAACGCCAGGGCACAACACATCAACAGGGAAGGCACCACACAAGGTGAAACGTCATAAGTCCATTTCATTAACAGCTCCATGAGTCGCAAAAAAACCTGCGGCAGAGCCGCCGCAGGTTGTTCAGCACTACGCAACAGACTTACTGATAAGACAGTACGAAGTTGGTTGGAACCTGGAAGCTACCTGGTTTGATCACAGCATCTTCGCCACCACCTTTCAGAGCAGCAGTGAAGCTCAGGGAGTTGTTGGTACCATTAACCAAAGTTCGAGCTGCGGTAGGGGTGTTCAGAGCCACTTTGGCACCGTCAGCCTGAGACATCAGAATATAAGCACCTTCAGCAGTACCGATCAGACCCAGACTGGTAGCATCATATGAAGAAGCCGTGCCGGTGAAGGTCACAGAGACTTTATCTTTGGTGCCTGCAGTAGCAATGACGCAATCTTTCAGCTCAATGCTGAAAGCTTCTGGCGTTGAGACACCAGTATTATTGTTAGCTGCCAGAGCAACGTTAGACACGGCACCCAATGGGATAACCTGATCAAGTGAACCTGCTGCGATAGAGCAAGGTGCATCAGTGATAGAACCGGTAAAGGTGATCTTGCCTTCGCCTTGGTTAGCTGCGTAAGCCGTGCTAGCCACCAGGGAAGCGCCAATGATCATTGCAATTGCTTTAACTTTCATGAAATCCGTTCCTATGATTTATATATTAACTAAAATATTAGGCGGACTGTGAAATACACTGCCACGCCTTTTATCACTACCCAACAATAATTCCGTTGCTTAGGATTGGCGCTATAATACCGTCAGAGGAAAATACTTATATAGGACATTCCTCTTTGTTTCTTCTTGCTGTCTTATAAAAAAAACCACCTCAACGAATAACTCAGCAAGCCTATGTATACACTAGGAAATATCTAAATTTAGTATTTTAAATAAGCATTTATTGCTAGAAAAAAAAGCAATGAAATGTTCATTTCAGCATGAAAGACATTAACGATCTATTTTTTACATCTATGCAACTTCCCGTTGCGAGTTGAGCGTCCCCCCCCACACACATCCCGTCATGCCTCAAGCTGGGGACAATATCGGCTATAATATAAGATTGTGAGATTGCGACGCTGTACTGTAATCTGACAGCAGAGTAGGCTGGTTTAATCAGGTGTAGTCAGGTCTTACCTACAGGGGGGGACATGGTCTTTACAATTTTTAACATGATTGCGTTCAGAAGCGAAGATGGTGCGATGTGGAACATTGCGCAGCCCGAAAGAAGGCTCTCCTTTACTACCATTCCGACTCGGTTGTTCACCTACCTGTTGGAAAACGCCGATAAAATGGTAAGCCGGGAAGAATTACTCAATAATATCTGGAATAAATATGGTCTGGAACCTTCGAATAACTCGGTCAATCAGTATATTTCGCTGATCCGTAAGTCATTGAGTGAGTTAGGCTGTGAAGAAGAGATCATTAAAACCATACCTCGAGTCGGGTTTTATATCTCTGGGGAATCGGTTTCTTACCAACAGGAAACACCGCAGAGCGTTGAAACCACGAACACCGAAGTTCAGCCTACAATAAAGCAATCAAGGCTACGCACAGGGTATAAAACCGCGTTGCTCGCCATCAGCTTGATCATCTCAACCTTTTTGGTTCTGCAACCTTTCCGTTCCGCTACTGGCCACCTGGATTACAGTTTCCCAAAGTCTACGTTGTATCAAATTGGCAATATAGCGACCTGCCCCCTCTATGCGCTTAGCGCTAGCTCGCCTGACGTCGCTGCACGCAAGGAAAAACTGGCCGAAGAGTTGGCTGCCGTGCATGCTCCATGCGTTAACAATGAGGTGTTCATTTTTCACTCAGGCGAACACTATGCCTACCAACAATCTGGCAGAGCATTCATAACCCGTTGCACCAATAGTGACCATACCCTGTCTCATTTCTCTGACTGTAAGGCCGTCTATGCTTTCGCTAAATAATCGCTCAGGCAAGTTCTTCGGGTTGGTTGCTCTCGCCTTGGTCGCGGCAGCCCTGTTATTCAACCTCCTGATGCATAAATTTTTCGTTACCGAGAAAGGTCCAAAAGTGAGCTGTGCCGCCTTTTTCCTGGTACAGAGCGACTTGCAAACCCAAGGCGTCATGAGTTTGCATATTGATGGCGTCAACCATGGGAGAATGCATATCTCCGCTACGGTCAGGGATAGCGCTGGCGCAGTAAAGTATAATCTTCTGCGTAATGTCAATTTTGAATATCGTTATGAAGGTAATGGTCACCTCGCCTTGCAGCTGGTGGATGTCAATAAAAATGCCAGCGATAATATGCCGAATGAGTTGTTTAACCAGTCCATTTTTGATTTTTCGGTGAAAGCCAGGCAGCTGAGGATCACCGAAGTGGGAGATGGCTATTTATTGTGGAATGACTTTTCGCCGGTGATGATGTGCATCCAAAGCCAATAATAAGCCAATTCATGACAGAACAGTAAAGCGCTCTCTCTTCCCACTCGGCGAGTGCGATGGCTGAAGGATAGTATCCAACGCCATCGCACAGGTGTTTAGCGGTTTATTGCACATGAGTATTACCGAACTTAAGCATATACAGCTCATTGAAGTTTCTTGCCCCATGTCGTTTTACCGCCTTGGCTTTATAGCCACTGACCGTTTTTATCGACAGGTGCAGCATCTTGGCTATCTGTGATTGAGAATACCCCTCCACTAATAGCTTTAATACTCGGTGCTCTTTCTGCGACGACTTCAGGACCTCCCCCCAAATATCGCCAAAGATATTGTCCGCTACCGTCTTAGGTTGCGCTGAGCCCATAGCTCTGACCAGGTTTTTCAGATCGGCATAGGCGATTTTTTTATCGACTATAAAGTCGGATAAATGCTTGACCATCGCAGAACACTCTTTACCTTTGGAAAGCAGCGTAATGACATAAATCGTTTTATTCTCCTTTTTCAGGCCATAAATATTTTTTATGGTGCTGTATATATCGCTTGAGTCCCCATCAACAAAAGCAACGTAACTTTCATCATGACGCAAGCTTGAGTTTGATTCCGCGTTTAAGGACTCGATAATTGAATTGAAGGCGACCTTATTTAAAGGGCATGGGTAACTCGTGTCAAATAAAAACATGGGTGACTTCCTGCAAAAGTAATACTTGAATTTGGTGAAGCACCAGGCCTAAGGCTATCCAAGATAACCCTATTCATTGTTAACTGACGTCAGAGGCCAAACCCCTTAAGGGTTTTGCCGATGCCTACCTGGTGCTGAACTTATCGTTACTGCTCAGGATTGACGTTGCGCCTGCCAGGCCTAAACCCGGCAAACGGCGCCCCACATCAATCTGAGCCTTAAGTTACAGGAAAAGTTACCACGCAGTTATTTATAACTGAAATTACGTTATTTATAGGTTTAAATTCTAATTTTTAAGTTTATTAATGATTCTTACAGGACTTAAATCCTCATGGCTGGGATGGAATTCAGCAACATGTCACCCTATTGCTTAACCTAAACGCCAAGGATACTGTCTATTAGGTGATATCAAGCATTATTGCTTAGCTTTAACATGTAGAGCTCGTTGAAGTTTCTTGCCCCATGTCTTTTTATCGCCTTAACCTTATAGCCGCTGATGGTTTTTATCGATAAGTTTAACATTTTGGCTATTTGGTATTGGCTGTGGCCATCCAGCAACAGCTTCAGAACCAGATATTCTTTCTGAGAAGACTTCAAAATGTCCCCCCAGATATCGCCAAAAACATTATCCGCTAACGCCTTGGGTTTTGCCGTAACCATGGTGCTGATCAGCCGTTGCAGATCGTCATAGGTGATTTTTTTATCCACCACGTAATCAGATAAATGCCTGATCACCGAGGAGCACTCTTTATCTTTTGACAGCAACGTGACCATATAAACAACTTCGCTGTTCTTGCGTAACTCGTAAACCGACTTGACGACGCAATAGATATTAGCCGAATCCCCATCAACAAAAGCGATTGAACCCTCGCCATAATGCAAAGCAGGGGCTGGCTCACACCTTAAGGAATCGATGAGTGATTTAAAGGTTATTTTGCTTAACGAGCAGGAATAGTCTGAGTCTATTAGAATCATTGGAATACTTACCTCCTGGTAAAAATAATCCATCCATATTGGAACGCGCAGCATTCAGGAGCACCAAGGACTGGCGACCCAATATCGTCTTTAATATATATCCAGGTTCTAATACCATAGGTAGAGCAAACCAAAATTAATTCCTGGCTCTTTTATTTATGTAAACAACTCTCTCATCACCTGGATAAAGTCATGACATTCTTTTACACCCAGCCTTATCAGTATATTCTTATAAAATTATTATCGTCAATCAATTTTATTGTTTAAAATAGCCATTAAACATCATGACAAACATTCCCCATATTTTATAATCGCTTATGGATGGATTTATTCAAGCATGCAACTAATTATAAGACAAAAAGAAAAAACAAAGAGAAAACTCCCATTTAAATCCGTTATGAACGGCAATACAATAAAGCATGACATTCAATACAACCCAGCAAATTAATTTTCAATCCGGATGTCTAACCCAATCAATGCGTATTTTTACGCTTTGATTTTTATATTGATAAGTAGAACGCTTTCGCGCGTAAATGGCCGTTCATCGGGACAGGTAGATATCAAAACCCACCAATCTTCAACAAAAAGAAGTTCTGACCCAAAAGATATAGCCGCCAAGCAGCCATACAGGATATAGGGCGGGGTTGGAGGGCCTTTCATGCCCGCAAGGAAGCACTATGATAAAGCGCACTTTATTCGATTTTGCTCGCTGAGCACGACCGCTATTTTGCCCATAGGCTTTGCGTAGAACTAAATGTCTTCTGCTACTGGCAAGAGATATCCCTACGCTGGGATTGACAGCGATGCCGTCCCAACGACCGGATTAGTAGGCTATACACTGCAGTATTGCGGAAATAGCCAACCATTGGGGCCTCATGTTCTCTTCTCTAATGCAACGGCTTGCTTCTTTTAGCCCCCTTTCCTCGCTGTTTAACCTCATCGATGTAACCTATTCAGTCTATTACAGGCGCAGTTTGCGTAATGCTTCCAATTTTTGGCTGTGACAGCCTATTGCCTACTGGGCTAGTATAGCGGCTGAAAAAAGATCTTGATGCTGCAGCATGTAAACCTAGGATCTTGCCGGGTTTTGCGTGTATTTTATCCGCCAATCTCGTCATTACGCAGGCTTTGAACGACAAAGGTTTGCCAGCCTGTTTGCCTGTCATATATGCTCGATCTCTTGACCAACCGATTGATTTATTTGAGCAGCGCTTGCTGTTGCTCATCCTGAACGTTTTGGCGGTTTTTTAATGAGGCGACGTGATACCCAATGACGACAACGAATATCACAATCAACTTTAAATTCAATGGATTGGAAACGGTAACGTTATGACTAGCACCGAAAAACTCGATTCGCATACCCCAATGATGCAGCAATACCTGCGCCTTAAGGCGCAGCATCCGGAGATCTTGCTGTTCTATCGAATGGGGGATTTCTACGAGCTGTTCTATGACGATGCCAAACGTGCCTCTCAGTTGCTGGATATCTCGCTGACCAAACGCGGTGCCTCCGCGGGTGAACCCATCCCAATGGCAGGTGTCCCCCACCATGCGGTGGAGAACTATCTAGCCAAGCTGGTACAGCTTGGGGAATCGGCCGCGATCTGTGAACAGATTGGCGACCCTGCCACCAGTAAAGGCCCGGTAGAGCGTAAAGTGGTGCGCATCGTTACCCCTGGCACCATCACCGACGAAGCCCTGCTGCAAGAGCGCCAGGACAACCTGCTGGCCGCCATCTGGCAGGATGGCCGCGGCTTTGGCTATGCCACATTGGATCTCAGCTCCGGCCGCTTCCGCGTTGCCCAGCCAGAAGATCTTGAAACCATGGCGGCAGAGCTGCAACGTACCAATCCGGCAGAGCTGCTTTACCCGGAAAACTTCGAGCAAATGGCGCTGATCGAACAGCGCCACGGCCTGCGCCGCCGCCCACTGTGGGAATTTGAGCTGGACACCGCACGCCAGCAGTTGAATCTGCAGTTCGGCACCCGCGATCTGACCGGCTTTGGCGTGGAGCAGGCCCATCAGGCGCTGCGCGCAGCGGGCTGCCTACTGCAATATGTTAAAGATACCCAGCGTACTTCGCTGCCGCATATCCGTGGCCTCACCATGGAGCGCCAGCAAGACGGCATCATTATGGATGCGGCCACTCGCCGTAACCTGGAAATCACCCAGAATCTGTCCGGCGGCAGTGAAAATACCCTGGCCGCCATCCTCGATCGTACCGTTACCCCCATGGGTAGCCGCATGCTCAAACGCTGGCTGCATATGCCCACCCGCGACGTCCAGGTGCTGAACAACCGCCAGCAGGCCATCGCCGCATTGCAGCCATTGAGCTGTGATTTGCAGCAGCCCCTGCGTCAAGTTGGCGATCTGGAGCGTATTCTTGCCCGTTTGGCACTGCGCACGGCTCGCCCACGGGATCTGGCCCGCATGCGCCACGCCTTCCAACAGTTGCCGGATATCCGCGCCCTGCTGGAAAATGCTGATGCACCACAGATGCAAAAGCTGTTGTCACAGGTCGGTCAATTTGACGAGCTACAGGCACTGCTGGAGCGCGCCATTGTGGAATCCCCACCGGTGCTGGTCCGTGATGGTGGCGTGATTGCCCCGGGTTATAACGAAGAGCTGGATGAATGGCGGGCGCTGGCCGACGGTGCCACCGACTATCTGGATCGTCTGGAAATCCGCGAGCGCGAGAAGCTGGGTCTGGATACGCTGAAAGTGGGTTTCAACGGTGTGCATGGTTACTACATTCAGGTCAGCCGTGGCCAAAGCCATCTGGTGCCGATCCACTATGTGCGCCGCCAAACGCTGAAGAATGCGGAACGCTACATCATTCCCGAGCTGAAAGAGTATGAAGACAAGGTGCTGACCTCTAAAGGGAAAGCCTTGGCGATCGAGAAAGGGCTGTATGACGAGCTGTTCGATCTGCTGCTGCCGCATCTGGAGCAACTGCAACAGAGCGCCGGAGCCTTGGCCGAGCTGGATGTGTTAGCCAACCTGGCAGAACGTGCCGAAACGCTGAGCTACGCCTGTCCGACCATCAGTGAGCAGCCCGGCATTCGCATAGTCGATGGCCGCCACCCGGTGGTGGAACAGGTGCTGAGCGAACCCTTTATTGCCAACCCGGTTTCCCTTTCACCACAGCGCCGTATGCTGATCATTACCGGCCCGAATATGGGCGGTAAAAGTACCTATATGCGGCAAACGGCACTGATTGTGTTGCTGGCGCATATCGGCAGCTATGTACCGGCGGCAAAAGCCACCATCGGGCCGGTGGATCGAATCTTTACCCGCGTAGGCGCGGCAGACGATCTGGCCTCTGGCCGCTCAACCTTTATGGTGGAAATGACCGAGACCGCCAATATCCTGCATAACGCCACGGAAAACAGCCTGGTGCTGATGGATGAGATTGGCCGTGGCACCTCCACCTACGACGGGCTTTCCTTAGCCTGGGCCTGTGCAGAAAACCTGGCCAGCCGCATCAAGGCTATGACGCTGTTTGCCACCCATTACTTTGAGCTGACCACCTTGCCGGAGAAAATGGAGGGCGTGGTGAACGTGCATCTGGATGCGCTGGAGCACGGCGATACCATTGCCTTTATGCATAGCGTACAAGATGGCGCTGCCAGTAAAAGCTACGGCTTGGCGGTGGCAGCATTGGCCGGTGTGCCGCGTGATGTGATCAAACGTGCGCGCCAGAAGTTACGTGAGTTGGAGAGTCTCTCCAGCCAGACGGCGGCAGGTACGGTGGATGCGACCCAAATGACGCTGTTGAACGAAGAGGTTTCACCGGCGGTGGAAGCGTTGGAGACATTGGATCCGGATTCTCTTTCGCCACGCCAGGCGTTGGAGTGGATCTACCGGCTGAAAAGCCTGGTGTGAGGCTGTTCCATTGATTTGGGCATGTGACCCCTCACCCTAACCCTCTCCCACAGGGAGAGGGGACCGTCCGAGTTCGCTATCAGTTGCAGAAACCTACCTGACCATGGCTCTGAATCAGCTCCTTTTGTTCACGGGAAACAGCTCACTGTACCTGACCATAACACTGAACTGACCCCCTCTCCTTTTTGGGAGCGGGTCGGGGTGAGCGGGAGCAGCGATCGCTGGCTGACCATTGATTATCCAGACGGTGTCACAGATCGCCTCTAAAACCTAACCACAACGCCGTACTGGCTCCCTCTCCCTGTGGGAGAGGGTTGGGGTGAGGGGCAAATATCGACGACGTTATACCCTAAACAAGAGTAAATTGCCGTCAATCACAGCAAATCGCAGGCATAAAAAAACGGTGAGCACATCAATGCTCACCGCTTTTATTTTATAGCTATAACGCGTTTATTCGCGGAACAGTGCCTCAATACTCAGGCCCTGCATTTGCAGAATTTCACGCAGGCGGCGTAAGCCTTCAACCTGGATCTGACGAACACGCTCACGTGTCAGGCCAATCTCACGGCCAACATCTTCCAGCGTAGCCGCTTCATAGCCTAACAGGCCGAAACGGCGAGCCAACACTTCACGCTGTTTGGCGTTCAATTCGAACAGCCATTTAACGATGCTCTGTTTCATATCATCGTCTTGCGTGGTGTCTTCAGGCCCGTTGTCTTTCTCGTCGGTCAAAATGTCCAACAGGGCTTTCTCTGAATCCCCACCTAACGGCGTATCAACAGACGTGATACGTTCGTTCAGGCGCAGCATACGGCTGACGTCATCAACCGGTTTGTCGAGTTGCTCCGCAATCTCTTCAGCGCTGGGTTCATGGTCCAGTTTGTGAGAAAGCTCGCGCGCGGTGCGCAAGTAAACATTCAGTTCTTTGACGATATGGATCGGCAAACGGATAGTCCGGGTTTGATTCATGATCGCCCGTTCAATCGTCTGGCGGATCCACCAGGTCGCATAGGTGGAAAAACGGAAACCGCGCTCTGGGTCAAACTTTTCCACCGCACGGATCAGACCAAGGTTACCCTCTTCAATCAGATCCAGCAGCGCCAGGCCGCGATTGCTATAACGACGGGCAATTTTCACTACCAGCCTCAGGTTACTTTCTATCATGCGGCGGCGGGACGGCACGTCTCCGCGCAGTGCACGCCGCGCAAAATAAACTTCTTCCTCTGCGGTCAGCAGAGGGGAGTAACCGATTTCGCCCAGATAGAGCTGCGTGGCATCCAATACGCGTTGGGTAACACCTTGAGACAACAGCTCGTCTTCCGCCAAGTCATTCTCGCTGGTCTCTTCTTCTACCTGCGCTTTTTCATCGAATGACTCAGCCTCCATGGCGTTCTCATCGAAATCTGCATCGTCATGTAACTCGTTAACTTTCAGCGTATTTTGGCTCATAAAGCGGCTCCTACCC
This sequence comes from Serratia sp. T13T92, assembly GCF_047530105.1. NCBI lineage: Bacteria > Pseudomonadati > Pseudomonadota > Gammaproteobacteria > Enterobacterales > Yersiniaceae > Serratia > Serratia sp. T13T92. The sequence continues at coordinate 37,705 of NZ_JBLJAK010000002.1, forward strand.
GTGATACCGCGAGCAGAATACAGCGCATTCTGCCCAATCTATCGCTGCGGAAGATAACGCAGCGGGTTTACGGATTTCCCCTTGTAACGAATCTCGAAATGCAAACGTACTGAACTGGTTCCGGTGCTTCCCATCGTTGCTATTTTCTGCCCCGCCTTAACTTCTTGTTGTTCCCGGACCAGCATGGTGTCGTTATGGGCGTAGGCACTCAAGTAATCATCGTTGTGTTTGATGATGATTAGATTACCGTAACCCCGTAAAGCGTTGCCTGCATACACTACACGGCCATCGGCGGTAGCGACAATCGGCTGCCCACGGGAACCAGAGATATCGATGCCTTTGTTCCCACCTTCCGATGAGGAGAAGTTATCGATGATCTTACCGTCAGTTGGCCATTTCCAGGTGCTAACTGGGGCGCTGTTGCTGGCGGTGCTGCTCGCCGGTGGCGTAGCGGCTGGTGCGGTAACAGGAGCTGCGGCTGAGCCTGCCACAACGGCTCCTGATGTAGGTAACATTTTACCTACATTCTGTTTACTCGAGTTATCAGAATACGCGTTCGTTGATTGAGAATCAACCGTTACAGTTTGTATCTGAGTGGTAGAAGGCGGTTTTGACACCGTACCATTACCGCCAGCTAACATCCCACCGCCGCCGTTGGCAGAACCACTCCCCAGTTGCAGGGTTTGGCCGACTTCCAGGCTGTATGGCTGCGGAATATTGTTGCGTTGGGCCAGATCGCGGAAATCGTTGCCGGTGATCCAGGCAATATAGAACAGCGTGTCGCCACGTTTAACGGTATAGCTGCTACCACCGTTGTAGCTCCCTTTAGGGATCGAGTTATAGCTACGGTTGTAAACAATACGCCCCTGCTGTGATGCGTTACCACCACCGGCGTTAGCCGATGCGGCAGCTCCACCACCGCCGACGCTGCTGATAGGTGCTGAGGTAGAATTTTTATCCGAACAGCCAACTAACCACACACTTAACATCGTACACACCGCAACTCGGCGTAAAGAACTCATTGGGCTTCCCGTGCTCATGCTTCCCCCATGACAGCAATATCAAAAAATACCTTATACATCGTAGCCGAGCTTTATCGTTCTACAGCATAAGGTTTCCCTGGCCGATCCCTGAAAACCAGAAGATCACCCACCAGGGAGCTAAAAAACCGTGGCGCCAATGCTAGCCACATTGGCACGATCACGCCATAAGACAACTGCATACTGGAACAATTCTATTGAAAATTAATATTATTCAGCTTGATGACCATGGTAGACGGGCTCAGCATGCAGCGCCCCTACAAGTCTGTTATCCACCTTTATGACCGATCGGCTAAGCCAGTTCACCCTTCACCAAGGGAACGAATCGCACCGCTTCAACGGTATCGATGGAAAACTCACCGCCCCGCCGCTGAATGCATTGCAGTACCTGAGCCTGTTCGCCCACCGGCAACACTAAAATGCCACCGTCGTCCAACTGCTGCATCAACGCCTGCGGGATCTCCGGCGGCGCGGCCGTCACGATGATCGCATCAAATGGTCCACGCGAGCCCCAGCCTTGCCAACCGTCGCCATGGCGGGTCGATACATTATGCAGGTCCAACTGCTTGAGGCGACGCTTGGCCTGCCACTGTAGCCCTTTGATGCGTTCAACAGAGCAGACATGCTGCACCATATGCGCCAGGATCGCGGTCTGATAACCCGAACCGGTGCCAATCTCCAGCACGCGTGAGTTCGGCTGCAGGTTCAGCAGCTCGGTCATGCGCGCGACCATATAAGGCTGAGAAATCGTCTGCCCCGAACCAATCGGCAGGGCCGTGTTCTCATAGGCTTTATGGGCTAATGCTTCATCAACAAAACGCTCACGCGGTACGTTCTCGATTGCCTTGAGCAGCCGTTCGTCCCTGATCCCCTGCTGGCGTAGCTGTGCCAGCAGCGTTTGTATGCGTTTGTTCACCATTCCCCGCTAACCTCTGCTTTGGTTAACCATTTTGATAGCACATCTTGCGCCCCGTAGGCGGTCAAATCCACCTGCAAAGGCGTGACCGACACGTAGCCCTGCTCCACGGCGGCAAAATCCGTGTCTGGGCCCGCATCGAATTTATCACCCGGCGGCCCGATCCAATACAGCATTTGGCCACGCGGATCCGGTTGGCTAAACACTTTATCGGCGGGATGCCGGCTGCCACAGCGAGTCACGCGTATCCCTTTAATTTCCGCCAACGGTAAATCAGGGACATTGATATTCAGGATTTTACCGGTACGAAGCGCTTCTTGTTGCAGCGCGCGCAAAATACGGCAGGTGACTACCGCCGCCGTCTCATAATGCTGATGACCATTGAGCGACACCGCCAACGCGGGCAGCCCCAGATGGCGGCCTTCCATCGCGGCAGCCACCGTGCCGGAATAGATAACGTCATCACCGAGGTTTGGCCCAGCGTTAATACCGGACACCACGATCTCCGGTGCTGGTAGCATCAGTTCGTTAACGCCAAGGTAGACACAGTCCGTCGGAGTGCCCTGCTGCACGGCAATATCGCCGTTGGGCAACGTCAGAGTACGCAGCGGCGACTCCAGCGTCAGCGCATTGGAGGAACCACTGCGGTTACGATCGGGGGCCACTACCTGCACTTCGGCGAATTCACGTAACGCCGCCGCCAGTATCTGGATACCCGGGGCGCTAACGCCGTCGTCGTTGCTTAGGAGTATTCTCATATTGTCGTTAAACAACTTTCTTGCTGAAAGCGATAAAACGAGGGTTGTGCCCTATTTTTTTACATCTATCTGTTTTTAATAATATTTTCAATAGTAAGCCCAACCCGCCGTGTTACCCATTATGACTTGCGTGGTACAGCAAGGCTTGCCTCGCTGATGCTGATAGTATTAGCCAAAACAGCCAGCTATGCGATCTACTATACAATTCAACGGTCATCAGTGGCAAACGGGGCAGGTTAGCCCTCTAGGTAAAGGAGGCACCTGAGGTAGGGTGAGGGCCGACGAGTTCGCCCCTCCAGACTATTGGGTCGTGGGCATATAAACAACGCGCAGCTTGCCGGTGTAATCCCCCGCCGTTTTATCCGCCATTGAGAAGGCTGGCGTTGTCAGGGTCAACGGGGCCGGCACGCAAAGTGCCGGGGCACCGCCGCCAGGTAACACCACCGGCCGCTGGATATTGCGGCGATTGGTATCGCTCCAGATGACCTCTTTGCCGTTAGCGATCTCTTGCACTGCCCCGGTGGTGGGATTGATCACGCTGACCTGGTAGTCCAGCCGGTCACGCGCCTTGGCTTTATCACCGCCACGGCGATACAGTGAAAACTGCCCCTTGATGCGATCGGGAGCCGTGTCCCCTTCGTCCTGCAACAGCAGGCTGATACGGTTACTGGCCGAGTCGTTACCATCGTAGAGGCACATATCCAGGCCAGTACTGCCGCTGACGCTCTTACCCGCGCCGACTCCCGGCCGGGTATTCAGATTCAGGTTGATAACCGGTGCCGAAGTCGGAAAAGCGGGTAGGTAAATCTGTTGGTTACCATAATCCGTCACGTTAAGAGCCAGACTCGCCTTCCAGGTAACGCGGAAAATGCCTGGGCAGCCGTAGGCAGATGCACTGCAATCATCCCAAGCTTTCACCTGCATCTTGAGTTCAGCGCGCCAAACACCGGCATCAGATAGTTTGTTCAACTCGGAGGCGGGAATAAAAGTACTGAATCCCTGGGAACCCACACTGGTGCCGGTGATCCAGGAACTAAATTTACCCGTAGCTTTAATAGAGGTGACCAGTAAATCTTTGGTCTTTCCACTGCTGTGAGTAAAGCGCAGCGTCAGAGTTTTCGAATTATTATTGAAAGCACTATCCCACCACCACAATTTTACTTGGCAGGCACCATTGGTTGGATCGGTCTCGGAATAGCACGTTAGGGAGTTAAGAACATCCTTGTCTTTGCAATCAACAGCCGTCGAACATTCGCCACTATCAGTACTCCCGCCGAATGCCTGATCCCAGATATAGATATTTGCTGGCAGGCTCATGCGATCGTAGGTCACATTGACCTTGGTATTCTGTGCCTGCGGGGCGATACTGGCACCGTACGCCTGTACGCTCAGCCCCCCTAGCATAACGCACAGGTTAAAAGGGTTAATGGCTCCTGCAATGATAAAATTAAAACCGCTGATTATTTTCAATAACATATATCACTACCTAGTTTGTTTTCATCGCCACCGGTACCCCAGAGCCATGGCCCTGCCGCACGGTCATCAATTGCGCCTGCTTCTGCTCAGCTGGCGGTATGTTAGCTAGGGTCACCCCGGCACAGCGGGTAGTACCGACATAACGTACCACGTCACGCATGGCCTGCACTTTCATGGCACACTGATAGAACTGTGAGCCACGCATCAGATACAGCTGCTTCATCGGCCGGGTGGTTTCCAGGCTAAAGCCACCTTCACCCAGTGGCGTCCAGGACAGCACGTTAAGAGGGATGCCGTTAACCAAAGGCCTATCCTGCTCATCCAGCATTCTGCCCAACCAGGTGTAGCGCGAAGTCACCTCTATTTCCCGCCGCAGCACTTTCCCCGGCACCATAAACGCCGTACGCGTTCCCGCCCCTCGGCGGATCTCACTGCTGATACCGGCTGGCGCGCTCAGTGATTCGTTGATATCAAAGGTGGTTGGCTGATAGCCCGGTACGGTAAACAGTGCCCGGCTGTTGCTGCGCACATCCGTCTGACCGCTGCCGTCTACCGCTACGCTGATCAACGCGGCACGGCTCTCTTCGCCTGCGTCCACTCCAACCGTGATCGCGGAGGCCGGGCGGCCATCCCCCCAACGTCCCCAATAAAGTCCGCTGCGATCGACCAGTAAAGAGGAGCTATAACTGCCACTGCTGCTGAGCGTGTGCCGGTTCGCTACCTTGTCATAGGCATCACTGACGGCGAAACTGCCGTTACCGTACTGCCCACCGGCACGGGCGTAGGTTGCTGCGGTCAGGGTCTGGCTATTGACGCCATATATCGAAGCTCCCAGCTCATTTTGCCCACTCTCGTCCATATAGCGGCTGTAGTTGGCGTTATAACTGAGTTGCCCTTCCCCACGCTGGCTATTGCGATAGTTGGCGCCCAGAGAGGTATTGCTGTTAGTGGCACCGCCACGGCGCCCAGAGAACGATAGGCTGACGGTGAGGTAGCCGCCTTTGTCGGTTCCCTGCTGGCCGCTGTCGTGACGCCTGAAAGCACTGACTCCGCTGTTGATGTTAATGTCGTTGAACGCAAAGGAACGGCTGATCCCCATCTGCCAGGTTTGACTGCGCGAACGCGTCGTGTAGATCTGCTCCCAAGGGGCTGCGTCCAGATGGTGATCATCATTGTCGGGCAGTTCACTGCGATAGCGGTAACGCCCGCCGCTGCTGTTAAGCGAGTAGCCAATATTGGCGAACCACTGCGCGAGCGGGACTGAAAACATCAGGTTGGAACTCTGGTAACAACCGCTAAAGCCATAGTTTCTCTGTTGAGAATCGCAGTCAGGCACCGAGAGGGCCGAGCGATAGAAACTCAATGAGAATCCGTCGTTATAGTTAATTTGCTGAATATTTCCCCGCGTTCCCTCGCTGCCGGCCAGATAACTGGCGCGAACCGTCATGACGCCATCCAGCGGGCCACTGTTAAAACCGTGGCTCCAGTCTGCCGCCCCTTCCCAGTAGTGTACGTCGCTCAATACCGTGCTCCCCGCCGTCAGCGACAGCGTATCGGTCAACGGAATGCGCAGCCCGCCTTGCACCACCTGCCGATCGCCCGCCGCAGGATGCGTATCGCGGTCTACCTCAACCCCGGCTTGCAGGAACCACTGAGGACCATTGAGCTGAGCCACACCGGTGTTGGTATAAGGGACGGTTTCTGTCCTGACCAACTGGTTATCCTCATAGATCCGCAGCGTGACGGTATAGCTGCCGCTGGGGAAGGTGCGCGTATCCAGCTCCTGTGCCCCGGCGTTCAGATAAAAGGATGACAGTAACTGTTCGTCACGATAGGCGTCGATGCGAGCGTTGCGCGATAGGAAGACCGAAACCGGGGTCCCCCGGGAAACCTGGCTCTGGTTGACCCAAGCCGTGGTCGAGCCTGTCCGTAGCCCGCGGATTTTGCCAATCGGCAATTGACTCAGGTTGATGTTACCCCCCGCATTGCTGAAGATATCGCGGGAGTCCATCATGCCGCCTTGCAGATAGAGGCTTTTCCACAGGTCCTGTCGAAAATAGGCATTGTTCATCTCTATCTGCTGATGATTGCTATGGCGATAGCGCTGCCCCGTATAGAACCAGTCGGCGTTAAGATAGCCATTTTCAGTGACGCCCAGTGAGCCAGTGCCCTGAAGCGACAATGACTGATAGTTTTCATCCGCAACAAAATTGAGGTTTTGCTGATGGATCAGCGCATTTTCACTTTCTGCCGTCGCCTGATAGAAACCGCTACCGGCCGCTTTTTTCGGGAGATACCGACGGTCAAGGAACAGGTTAACCCGGGAATTATTCTCGTCATAGATGATGCCAACCGTCTGGGTTTCCAGATAGTCACAGCTTGGCGCATTACCGTTACCGCTGCAGGCAAGGTTGCCGTTACGCGCGAGCGGTTGCACCAACGCAGTCATCAGTTGTGCACCCAGTTCAGGATCGTCGTTGAATTGCTGCTTCACGGCATCAGCCAGTTCCGCTGGCTTTATGAAGACAACCTGTTCCAGATTAATATTGGCTTCATAAAGCCCGAGAGACTGGCCATAGAGGGAAACATCGACCCAAACAAGCTGCCCTTGTGCCAAGGACTCAAAGCCTGGTGGAATTTTAGGGGTAGCCGACAAATCGTGTTGCATAATCATAAGGCCTACCAACAACCCTGCGGATAGGCGAGCGCGAAAAGCCATTGTTCATCCCTGATAGAAAGTGGGGCTAAAAAGCCCCACAAGATATGAATAAAACTTTTGAATTGGGCAGCCTTAAGGAGCCTTGGTCGCCTGAGTCACCACCAGGCTGACAATGCCGCTGTAGGTGCCAGTGGCGATAGTGCCTTGCGTGGTCTGCGCAAAACGCAGCGGCAGAACGTCTGAACCATTTTCGATGCCCGCAGGGAACAGGGTCGCCGCTTCCAGCAGTTGGTTGGTGGTGGTCAGTACCGTTTCACCCAGGCTTACGGTCAATGGGATCTTGTTAGCCCCATTGACATCCGCCAGGCTTGCCGCTCTAACCAGGCGAACGTTAACACCAGCGGTAGCGTTGTTAGACCAGACCTTGGTGTTCAGGTTAAAAGGCGTCAGGCCTTTGCCTGGCAAATACTGCATATCGATGCTGCTTGGCAAACCGGTATTATCAGGTTGCGTCATATCAATCGTCGCATCCACGTTGGCATTCACAGTAATATCTTTCTGTACTGCCTGAGCTGAAAATACGGCAGCCATGGTTGAAACGATCAGCAGTGGTTTAATAAACTTTTTCATAAAATCTCCATTTTATTTTATAAATAACATCCAACTTTACTCACCCCATACAACCGGGGCTATACATGATTTGACTCCACATTTAACTCTTTACAGACAAATCAATTTCTTCAACGCGCTTCTTAAGCCAGTTAAAATAACGCGCCTTATATTTCTTCCCGGGCTTTACCATGAGCGAGGCAATTTTAAGCTCGGTACCGGGATATACCGTGGTGGTTTCTTTTTTCCAGTCGCAAACACCACCCTGGTCACAAACCCCCACCTCTCGTAGCGGAATACGCAACGTACCATCATTGATAACCTGGCCACGCTTTGCATCCAGCGTCAGGCTGGTAACGACCTTTTTAGGTGCAACGTGGACTAATGCCCCCCACACCAGGTTGATACCCACCTTGGTCGTGGTCATTTGTGGGCTGGCAGCAGCGGCGTTATCTTCTAATTCCGGCACGCCTTCAAAATAGACTCGCCAGGTGGTTTCCTTTTCCGGTAACTCCAGGGCAACCAGCCGTACCAGGCGTTGGCTACCTGCCGAAATAGCCAGTTTTTGCGGCGTTATCACCAGCGAGCTTTGTCCAAATTGCTCAACGCTTGCTTCCTGTTCTTGTTTAGTGCCAGGATTCAGTATTTGTTTTTCTGTTACCTTGACGAATTGCACCCCATCGCTTTGGGATATAACCCTTATTTGAGCGGCTCCGGTTTCGCCGATCCCGATTTCCATAGGATAAACGCTCATATTGGCCAATACACAACCTGGTAAAAAACAAAAAATAGCAACACCACTCAGGCGTTTAATAATATTGAGCTTCATGATTAATCCGTAATGAGAGTCTCTTATATCAAACTTTAAAACACAGCCAACTCCAGCCACGCTTAGTCTCGTAAAATTCGCAGCAAGTATAAAAACCAATGAGCACGCAGATCAACTTAATAATTATAATAATAACAACAAGAATAAAGGACTCAGTAAGTCAATGATAATAAATAAGATAATTTTTAATTATAACAAACAGAAATAAACAAATTATAATATTTAAGGTGAATTAGAAGATGAGGTTTTAATCAATGGCGCAATACGGGGGAAATTAGCTTGGTAAGCCAGGACGGTGACAGCATTTTCGCTGTCTTATTCAGTTCAGGCAGAGTTCCCCTCTGCCTGAACGAGAAAGCAAAAATTGATTAAGCTAACGGCTACTCGGCAATATCCGTGTCACTGCTAACCAATTGCATTATTTCGCGTACCACGCTGGTAGCGAAACTGCCTGCCGGTAACCAGAAACGTAATTCCACGGTGGCATCATCCCACCAGTTCCACTGCATTTTCTGCGGCTGTAGCAGCAAGGCCCGTCGTGCAGGCTCTACGCGCTCACGCTTTAACAGACTCAGCAATTCCGGCTGCTGCGCCAGGCAACTTTGTTCAAACTCCAGCACCTCTGCGGCGGTTCCCGGCTCACCATCCCCCGGTAACGGAGCGGTGATCATCAGTTCACCCGCATCCAGCCGTTGTTGCAGGGTGGCTAACTCTTCCGCTTTGGCCACGAACCAGCTACCACGCCCGGCAAGCTGCAACGCATCCCCTTCCAGCACCGTTTGCTGCTGTTGGTTAGCCAAGCGCTGGCTGGTAATGAGGTTGAACAACGCGCTACGGCTGGCAGACAGGTAGAAGCTGCGTTTGCTGCGCTCCTTGACCCGGATCTCATCGTTGGCCCAGCGGCGCGCCATCGTCAGGTTATTACCGCCACGGCCAAAGCGCTGGCTACCGAAGTAGTTCGGCACGCCGCTTGCCGCGATGGCCTGTAAACGCTGCTCCACCTCTTGGCGATCGCTAATCTGGCGTAGCACCAGGGTGAATTCGTTGCCTTTCAACGTACCAATGCGCAGCTTGCGTAGGTGGCGAGCGGCCTGCAACACTTCGCAGCCTTCCAGCGCAAACTGGCTGAGATCGGGAGATTCTTTCCCCGGCAGATGCAGACAGAACCACTGCTCGGTGACCGCATGGCGATCTTTCAAACCGGCATAGCTGACCGAACGGGCATGGATACCGGCAAATTTCGCCAGATAGTCCGCCACAAACTGGGTGTTGCAGCCGTTCTTGCGGATGTTCACCAGCAGGTGTTCACCTTCACCATCTGGGGTAAAACCCAGATCCTCAACCACCACAAAGTCTTCCGGGTTGGCTTTCAGCACGCCGGTAGCCGCTGGCTGGCCGTGCAACCAGGTCAGATTAGCCATGTCCATACGTTATTCCTTGATCAACAGAGCAACCGCTTCGCAGGCAATACCTTCGCCACGTCCGGTAAAGCCCAGCTGTTCGGTGGTGGTCGCTTTGACGTTAACGTCGTCCATATGGCATTGCAGATCTTCCGCCAGGAAGATGCGCATCTGAGGAATGTGCGGTGCCATCTTCGGTGCCTGCGCAATGATGGTGACATCCAGATTACCCAGACGATAGCCCTTGGCACGAATGCGTTTCCAGGCTTCACGCAGCAGCTCGCGGCTGTCCGCCCCTTTGAAGGCCGGATCGGTATCCGGGAACAGCTTGCCGATATCCCCCAACGCCGCCGCCCCCAACAGAGCATCGGTGGCCGCATGCAGCGCCACGTCACCATCGGAGTGAGCCAGCAGTCCTTTTTCATAAGGAATGCGAACACCGCCGATCACCAACGGCCCTTCGCCGCCAAATTTATGGACATCAAAACCGTGACCGATACGCATGATGCGCTCCTTTAGTTGTTCAACTGAGTCAAATAGAACGCGGCCAGCGCCAAATCCTCTGGCCGCGTCACTTTAATATTGTCCGCACGCCCCGCCACCAGCAGCGGATGATAACCGCAATGTTCCAGCGCCGAGGCTTCATCGGTTACCGTCGCCCCTTCATCCAGGGCGCGTTGCAGGCAGAGTTTAAGCAGTTCCAGCGGGAACAGCTGTGGCGTCTGTGCATGCCACAAATCCTGGCGTTCGACGGTGTGCGAGATGATGCTTTGGCCCACCTGCGCACGCTTCATGGTATCACGCACCGGTGCGGCAAGAATGCCGCCAACCTTACTGTGTGCCGTGATCGCTAGCAACCGCTCCAGATCGTCGGGATGCAGGCAAGGGCGGGCAGCATCGTGGACCAAAACCCAGTGTGCGTTGCCTGCCAATTGCAGCCCGGCCAGTACCGAATCGGCGCGCTGTTGCCCGCCCTCAGTGACCAACACCCGCGGATCGCTGGCGATCGGTAGCGTTTTAAACTGTTGGTCTTCGGGACTGATTGCCACGATCACCTGGGTAATACGCGGATGACGTAACAAGGCGTGGATGGCGTGCTCAAGAATGGTTTGATGGCCGATGGTTAAATATTGCTTCGGGCAATCGGCCTGCATACGGCTGCCAATACCGGCAGCGGGCAGGACGGCGATCACCTGAGGGGAGGAGCCTACGGATGGATTCATGCGTTACTTCGGTGGGTTGTTCTGTGTGGCAGACGCCGCGTTGCGTCCGGAAGGTTCAGGCACCAGACGATAGAAAGTCTCGCCGGGCTTGATCATGCCCAGTTCATTACGTGCGCGTTCTTCTATCGCTTCCTGACCGCCGTTCAGGTCGTCGATCTCGGCAAACAGCTGATCGTTACGCGCTTTCAATTTGGCATTGTTGCTCTGCTGAGCCGCAACGTCCTCATTGACCCGCACATAATCGTGAATACCATTCTTCCCCAGCCACAGTGAATACTGTAGCCAGCCAAGCAGCGCCAACAAAAGCAGCGTTAGTTTTCCCATCTCCGCCCCCTAAAAAAAGCGCTTAATCATCCCACAACTTGCCGTTTGACTCCACAGCAGCAGCGGCTTTTCACCTGCGGCAAGCGAGCGTAATCAGAATTACCTGAGTTTAGCGCCTGATTGTCGCCTGAAAGCGGCATTAAATCCAGGCGGGTGCAGGCCGCATGGATCGACGGGCGCAGCATGCGGCGCCCCTACAACGTGCACACATCAGTATCCAGATCATGCACACATCAGCATCCAGATCGTGCACACATCCCCCCCCACATCAGTATGCAGTAAGAATAACTGGGCTGAGGGTATTTTCACCGACATTTACGCCAGCTTTTAAATAATTATTCATATTTAACACTGTTAGCATTTTCATCATCAGGTAGGGGTTGTGTTTTTATTCATGTAAGTTTATTTTTATGCATCTAAAGTGCATAAATAAATCCAATGTATAACCAATGAATTTCAAGTTGCAGCTAGGCGACAAGCTTGCTCATCCCCAGGAGCTTACTTTTGGGTAAGTGACTGGGGTGGGCAAGCGCAGGTAACAACGCTGCAGCTTGAAAGGCGAAGGTTATAACCTTTACTCAACTTATTCGGGGAATGCTCATGTTAAAACGTCTAGTGCTGATTAGTGCCTGCCTGGCGGCCACTTTTTCCGCCGCTTCCTTTGCCGCAGAACCGACGTATGTTGTCGGTTCCGGTGGTACCTATCGCCCGTTTGAATTCGAAAACAGCAAAAAAGAGCTGGAAGGTTTTGATATCGATGTGATCAAGGCCGTCGCCAAAGCGGAAGGTTTCCAGGTGAAGCTGGTGAATACGCCGTGGGAAGGCATCTTTGCCACCCTGAACTCTGGCGACCGCGACATCATCATTTCCGGCATCACCATTACCGACAAGCGCAAGCAGATGGTCGACTTCTCTACGCCATACTTCCCGGCAGAGCAGGCTATCGTGGTGCCGAAAGAGTCTAAAGTAGACTCCATCGACGCGCTGAAAACCCTGAAGGTGGGCGTGGTTAACTCCAGCACCGGCGACATCGTAGTTTCCGACGTCTTGGGCAAAAACAGCACCTCCATCAAGCGTTTTGATAACACACCACTGCTGCTGCAAGAGCTGTATGAAGATGGCATTGGCGCGGCCGTGGGTGACGTTGGCGTGGCCAAGTTCTATATCAAGACCCACCCGGAGAAAGAGTTCAAGCTGGTGTCAGACGCCAAGTTTGAGCGCCAGTATTTCGGCATTGCGGTGGCCAAGGGCAACGATGAACTGCGTAACAAGATCAACAGCGGCCTGAAGAAAATCATCGCCGATGGCACCTACGCCAAAATCTACCAGACCTGGTTCGACAGCAACGTCCCTACGCTGCCAGCAGAATAAACCGGCTGTAAATAGGGGCGCAATTGACTGTGCCCCTACGTATCAATGACCTGCAAGCTCGCACTACCACCGTAAGGATTAAATTTTGTCAGCATTCCGTTGGGAGATCATTGAGGAATACGCTCCGCTGTTTATGGAGGGTGCCTGGATGACCATCAAATGTACCATCATCTGTGTGATCCTGGGCACCACCTGGGGGCTACTCCTCGGGTTAGGTCGCCTGGCGCAGGCACCGCACGGCATCTGGAAACCGATCCTGCACTATTGCGTACAATGGCCGGTGCGCATCTACATCAGCGCCTTCCGGGGCACACCGCTGTTTGTGCAAATCATGGTGGTCCACTTCGCGCTGGTTCCACTGTTTATCAACCCGCGTGATGGCCTGCTGGTCAGCAACGGCTTGATGAGCGTCGACTTCGCGCGCGCATTGCGCTCCGATTACGGTGCCTTCCTGTCTTGCGTAGTCGCCATCACGTTGAACGCCGGTGCCTATGTCTCGGAGATCTTCCGTGCCGGGATCCAGTCTATCGACCGCGGCCAGATGGAGGCTTCGCGCTCCTTGGGGATGGGCTACGGAAAAACCATGCGTAAGGTGATCCTGCCGCAGGCCTTCCGCCGCATGCTGCCACCGCTCGGCAACAACGCCATCGCCATCGTCAAGGATTCGTCCCTGGCCTCCGCGATTGGTCTGGCGGATCTGGCTTATGCCGCGCGTACCGTTTCCGGCGCGTACGCCACCTACTGGGAGCCCTATCTGACTATTTCAGTGATCTATTGGATCATCACCTTCCTGCTCTCGCTGATGGTGCAACACATGGAAAAAAGGTTCGGTAAAAGTGATTCGCGTACATAACCTGCAAAAACAATTTGGCGAAGCCCACGTGCTGCGCGGGATCTCCTGCCAGATCGCGCCGAAAGAAGTGGTGTGCATTATCGGCCCCTCCGGCTCCGGTAAAAGTACCTTTTTGCGCTGTATCAACGCGCTGGAGACGCTCTCGGGCGGTGAGATCGACGTCAATGGTTTTGCCATTCATGACCAGAAGACCGATCTGAACAAGATGCGTGAAAGCGTGGGCATGGTATTCCAACGCTTTAACCTGTTCCCGCATATGACGGTGTTGGAAAACATCATCATGGCGCCGATGGGGGTGAAAAAACGCTCCCGCAGCGAGGCCATTGAGCGTGCCGAGGTACTACTGAATAAAGTGGGCCTGCTGGACAAGATCGATGCCTATCCCAGCAGCCTGTCCGGCGGGCAGCAACAGCGTGTCGCCATCGCCCGCGCATTGGCGATGGAACCGCAAATCATGCTGTTTGATGAGCCTACCTCGGCGCTGGATCCAGAGTTGGTCGGTGAAGTGTTGGCGGTGATGAAGGCGCTGGCCCTTGAAGGCATGACGATGGTGGTGGTGACCCATGAAATGGGCTTCGCCCGCGAAGTGGCTGACCGGGTGCTGTTTATCGATCAGGGGATTATTCAGGAAGAGGGCACTCCGGAGCACATCTTCGGTAACCCGACCAATCCGCGCACCCAGGCATTTTTAAGCAAAGTTTTGTAACCTTCGGCACCGCTTTGACATCTGTTGGGCGCGATTTTATCGTGCCCTTTTCATTACCAACCACTGAGAAAGCTGAATACCAGCCAGAATAAGCAGATAACGGTGATACCGGTCAGCAGCAGCGTGAGGAACAAACGCCCGCGCAGCACCACGCTGAAGACGATACCCAGCAGCACGGAGGCCGGCATCAAAGCCAGGAAAAACGGCCAGGTATAGAGAAGGAAAAACAAGGTATTAGAGCCGTAAACCATAAAAGGCACGGTAAACGCCAACCAATAGAAGACAAAGCCGCTGGTGCCGCCCAAAAAGGAGTACGAGGGTTCCTCTTGCTCGAGTTGGCTATCAATCACTAGTGGCGTGGCATTTTGCATAGCGTTCCCTGGTCTATTGGCTCGCTCTGCGGCGACTTGCTAGAGTAAAAAGCGCGTGGCTGGATCACGCCACGCGCTTTTTGCGAATTCAGGGTTTGATAATAGCCTGACCACGCAGCAGGTCTAACAATTGCGCGGTCAAATTTGTTACCAATTGTTCACCATTAAGCCGGATATCCGGCCGTTCCGGCGCTTCATACACCGAGTCGATTCCGGTGAAATTACGCAGCTCACCAGCACGGGCCTTTTTGTACAATCCTTTCGGATCGCGAGCCTCACAAATCGCCAGCGGGGTGTCGACAAACACTTCGATAAACTGCCCCTCGGCCAACATTTCCCGCACCATCTGCCGTTCGGCACGGTGCGGTGAGATAAACGCCGTCAACACCACCAGCCCGGCATCCACCATCAGCTTGGCCACTTCGCCCACCCGGCGGATATTCTCGCGCCGATCGTCGTCAGAGAACCCCAAGTCGCGGCATAGGCCGTGGCGCACATTGTCGCCATCCAGCAGATAGGTGCTGACTCCCAGTTGATGCAGCGCCTGTTCCAGCGCACCAGCCACGGTCGATTTACCCGAACCAGACAGACCGGTAAACCACAGCACCACGCCCTGATGGCCGTTCGCGGCTTCGCGCTCCGCACGCGTTACCGCATGCGGGTGCCACACGACATTTTCGTCTTTCGCTAACTCAGCCTCAGCCACGTTAATTCCCCTTCAGCAGGTCACGCGCACCCCAGTGTGGGAAATGCTTGCGTACCAAGGCGTTCAGCTCCAGTTCAAAGGCGCTGAAATTGCCCGCCGCTGCCGGATTATCCTGGTGCAAGGCTTCGCGGATCAACCCTGCGCCAACCGTGACGTTAGTCAAACGATCGATAAAGATCAGGCCGCCGGTATCATGATTCTGTTGATAGCCGTCCAGCACCAGCGGTTCGTCGAAGGTCAGTTCCACCAACCCAATGCCGTTCAAAGGCAACACATCGGCCTGATGCTGCGCCAGCGAGTTGATCTCCACCTGATGGCGAATGCTCTCAACGCGGGCACGAGTTTTCTTCCCGGCTATCTTGATGTCGTAGCTTTGGCCCGGCAACAGCGGCTGTTCTGCCATCCATACCACGTCCGCCAAGGCGCTTTGCGTGGCCTGCAGGGTTTCGCTGGCATCCACCAGCAGGTCGCCCCGGCTGATATCGACTTCGTCTTTCAGCACCAACGTGATCGCTTCACCCGGCCCCGCCTCCTGCAGATCGCCATCAAAGGTCACGATGCGCGCCACGGTGGATTCAACGCCAGACGGCAGCACCTTGATACGCTGGCCCACGCGAACCACGCCGGCAGACAACGTACCAGCATAACCCCGGAAATCGAGATTCGGGCGGTTGACGTATTGCACCGGGAAGCGCAGCGGCTGATGTTCACGCTCGCTGATCACATCCACGCTTTCCAACACTTCCAGCAGCGTCGGGCCGCTGTACCAAGGCATCTGGACGCTCTGGGTAGCCACGTTGTCCCCGTCCAGTGCCGACAACGGGACGAATTTAATCTCCAGGTCGTTGGGCAACTGCTCGGCGAAGGTCAGGTAATCCTGTTTGAACTGTTCAAACACCGCCTGGCTGTAATCCACCAGATCCATTTTGTTCACCGCCACCACCAGATGGCGAATGCCGAGCAGCGTGGCGATAAAACTGTGGCGACGGGTCTGATCCAGCACGCCTTTGCGCGCATCAATCAGCAGGATCGCCAAGTCGCAGGTCGAGGCACCGGTAGCCATATTGCGGGTGTACTGCTCATGCCCCGGCGTATCGGCGATGATAAATTTGCGCTTTTCGGTCGAGAAATAGCGGTAGGCCACGTCGATGGTAATGCCCTGCTCACGTTCTGCCTGCAGGCCATCCACCAGCAAGGCCAGATCGAGCTTCTCCCCTTGGGTGCCGATGCGTTTGCTGTCGGTATGCAAGGTTGAGAGCTGATCTTCGTAGATCTGGCGGGTATCGTGCAGCAAGCGGCCGATCAGGGTGCTTTTGCCGTCGTCCACGCTGCCACAGGTCAGGAAGCGCAACAGGCTCTTGTGTTGCTGCGCGTGCAGGTAGGCTTCTACCCCACCCTGTTCGGCGATTTGTTGTGCAATAACGTTGTTCATTCCGGCGGCTCCTTAGAAATACCCTTGGCGCTTTTTCAGCTCCATCGAACCGGACTGATCGCGGTCGATCATGCGGCCCTGACGTTCGCTGGTGGTGGAGACCAGCATTTCCTCGATGATCTCCGGCAGCGTCTGCGCAGAAGAATCCACCGCGCCGGTCAACGGCCAGCAGCCGAGGGTACGGAACCGCACCATACGCTGGCTGATCACTTCACCCGGTTGCAGATCGATACGATCGTCATCCACCATCATCAGCATGCCATCACGTTCCACCACCGGGCGTGGTTTGGCCAGGTAGAGCGGAACGATGTCGATCTTCTCCAGGAAGATATATTGCCAGATATCCAGCTCGGTCCAGTTCGACAGCGGGAACACGCGGATGCTCTCGCCCTTGTTGATCTGGCCGTTATAGTTGTGCCACAGCTCCGGTCGCTGATTTTTCGGATCCCAGCGGTGGAAGCGATCGCGGAAAGAGTAGATACGCTCTTTGGCACGGGATTTCTCCTCGTCGCGGCGGGCACCACCGAAGGCGGCGTCAAAACCGTACTTGTTCAGCGCCTGCTTGAGGCCTTCGGTTTTCATGATATCGGTGTGCTTGGCGCTGCCGTGGACAAACGGGTTAATCCCCATCGCCACCCCTTCCGGGTTTTTGTGGATCAGCAGCTCGAAACCGTACTCTTTGGCGGTACGATCGCGGAATTGGTACATTTCGTTGAATTTCCAGCCGGTATCCACATGCAGCAGTGGGAACGGCAGCGTACCCGGATAGAACGCCTTGCGCGCCAGATGCAGCATCACCGAGGAGTCTTTACCGATGGAATAGAGCATCACCGGATTGCCGAATTCGGCGGCCACTTCACGGATGATATGGATGCTCTCCGCCTCCAATTGCCGCAAATGAGTGAGTCGTTTTTGGTCCATAACAGATCCTTTAAGCCAAATTCACGACGGCCGGGCGCGCTGCCACTGCCGTCTGCGATTGATGCCCAAACCAGGCGATTTGATGATGTAACTCCACCACTTCACCGATCACCAGCAGCGCCGGTAACGGGGCCTGCCGAGTTAAGTGTTCCAGCTGTTGCAAGGTGCCAGTCTGCACCTGTTGATCGGCCCGCGTACCCCGGCTGATCACGGCGACTGGCGTATCCGCATCGCGGCCATGGGCGATCAGGTTGCGGCTGATATCCGCCGCCTTCATGGTGCCCATGTAGATCGCCAACGTCTGACGCGCCCGCGCCAGTGCGGGCCAATCCAAGCCGTCGTCATCGTCCCGGCAATGGCCGGTAATAAAGGTCACGCTTTGGGCATGATCGCGATGCGTTAGCGGAATACCGGCATAGGCCGTAGCCCCTGCAGCGGCGGTTACGCCCGGCACCACCTGGAAAGGGATCCCGGCAGCGGCGGCCACCTGTAACTCTTCGCCACCCCGGCCAAAGATAAAGGGATCGCCGCCTTTTAACCGCACTACCCGCTTCCCCTGCTGCGCCAGTTCCACCAGCAGCCGATTGGTCTCTTCCTGGATCACCGAGTGCGCACCGGCGCGTTTGCCCACGCAGATACGTTCGGCGTCGCGACGCACCAAATCCAGCGTCTCTTCGCTCACCAGGTGATCGTAAAGCACCACGTCGGCCTGCTGCATCACCTGCAGCCCGCGTAAGGTCAACAAGCCGACATCGCCCGGGCCTGCCCCGACCAGTGCGATCTCACCTTGCGCCCCCTCATTACCCTGCGCAAAAGCCGTTAAATCCTGTTCCAACTGCTGCTGCGCCTGCTCCGTCTGGCCATTAGCCACCAAAGTCGCGAAACGGCCGTTGAAGGTTTTCTCCCAGAAACGGCGTCTGGCCCCGATGGAAGCCAGCCGTTGCTTCACTTTGCCACGCAACCCTCCAGCCAGTTCCGCCATCTGCCCCAGGCTGGCAGGCAGCAATGCCTCCAGCTTCTCACGTAACATCCGCGCCAATACCGGTGCCTGGCCGCTAGATGACACGGCCACCACCAACGGTGAGCGATCGATAATCGACGGGAAGATAAAGGAGCAGCGCGGTTGGTCATCCACCACGTTAGCCAACACGCGGCGCTTATCCGCTTCGGCATACACCTCGGCGTTCAGCGCGCTATCGTCGGTAGCGGCAATTACCAGAAAGACGTCGTCTAACTGCTGCGGCACAAAGTTCTGCCCCAGCCACTCAACGCGCCCTTGCAGGTGTTGGTGCTCCAGCTCTGCCGAGAGCGCCTGCGCCACGATCCGCACTTGCGCCCCGGCACGTAGCAGGAGGTCGACTTTGCGTGCAGCCACTTCGCCGCCGCCAACCACCAGCACAGGGCGGTGTTTCAGGTCGGCAAATATTGGTAGATAGTCCACAACGGCCTTTTCATATAACAGATTGATAGGGTGACTATACGGCGTGCGATTTGCCCCCTGAAATGACGAAAAGGCATGAGATGTTCTTAAATGGAATAAGGCTGTTGGCAGTGCGCCTAACTCGCTGTACGTAATGAGGTTACAGGCGTGGGTTAACGCAACGCGGACTCGCATGGTAGGGGCGCTGCATGCTGCGCCCGTTATACCCACGACAGATTCAGTAACATTGCTAACTGGAATTGGCACATGCTATTATCGCCCGGTGGAAGGCTTAGTCTGGGCTTCCTTCTCTCCTTTGAATTAGCTCAGGCGCTTTCCTTCCACACCCAATGCTATTATCTCCGCACCACTTACTCTCTGCCATCAAAACGGATTTTTATGCTCTCTCCTGTCCAGAAACTTCTTTTGGTTCGCTATGGCTTGCTTGATGTTGCCCCTGCGGGTGAACGGTTGGATAAAGCTCTCATCGAGGCTGCAGAAATAGAGTTGGCGGCATTGGGTTACGTGCTCAGCTATAAATTACGCGACCGTCTGCAAACACTCGGCGTAAACGCATTAACCCGATTGATACTCAGCCTGTGTAAAACGCTCAACGAAGCGACTGGTGGAGGCGTTCAGCATCGCCCGTTATTCCGCTCGTTTCCTCGAGGGATCCCGGCAGATACCTACAAACTTTGGCGCCAAAAGGTGCTGACGCATTATCTACAGGCGGAAGATCAACCCTGCCTGTTCTGCGGGCATCATGACACCGTTCATGTATTGAACCCCTGCCAGCATATCGTCTGTGACCACTGTTTTGATGGCAGTAACTATTCGGCCTGCCCCGTTTGCGAGCATCATGTCGATCTCTCCTCTCCTTTTTTTAAAGACCTCCATCTAGAGCGTCCGGCGAGCAAGCAAAAGAACATCCGTTTTAAATGGCTTGATCTGCAAGACGATGAGATGGCGTGTGCACGTCGGCTATTTATCTCGTTCTGTGAACGCCGCCAGGCGATGTCGCCTAACGATGTACAGGCGTTCAAAACGTTGATCGACGCTTATGGCTTTACGGTGCTTGAGTGGCTACCCGACGAGATCCCACTGCGGGAAAACATTGCCTGGTTATTTGGCACCTTATTGCAGAGAAACAGCGCCACAGAAGTGCTGCAAGCGGCAGAACTATATCTGACAACGGCCACCGATTTCCTGCGTTTATTGGCCGCATTTTCTAATGCAAGCCCGGCATTGTTACCCGCCGCAGTCACCATGGATGTGCAAAAAGTTTCACCTGAACGGCTGAGTAAACGCTGGCAGCTCTACCAACAACAATACCCGCAAGTGCGTTTTTTACCGGCCGAAGTCAAGCGCTTTAAGATGGCACCATTACCGCGCTTGCTGCGTCGTGAATTACTGTCGCGTCTTGAGGGGTTGCCACAGGAGAGCATGGTAGAGGATATGCTGCGGCACGCCTCTTTCTGGGTCTGGGTGGGCGAGTTTTTGCATCCGTTTGAGTACGCCAAACGCTTCCCACGGGTTGCGACTGCTTTTGCCTTGGTCCGCCAGTCGGCAACACCGCTGGCTAAGCATCTTTACTCAGCTTTAGACCTTCCCCGCTATCGCCATGATGCCAAAGGAAAAGTCCGCTTTGTCAGCTTCAATGCTGAAGTAGAACAGCATATTAATACTCAGGATCTGCCAGCACTGTGTCGATTGCTGGCCACACGCCCAGGGGAGTTGGCGCGTCGTCTTGATCATCTACTCCGAATGGAGATACAGCAAGGCAGCTCCGATGTACGGGCCCTGTTTTGCAGCAAGTTACCTTTGTTAGCCACCCCAGTGTTGCTCACGCTGGTAAGCAGTTTGGCCCATCGTGACCAACGCTGGCCTGTGAGGGTCTACTTCCCAAAAGGAGCTCAGTTTCTGGCACCGGCAACCGCTGATAATCGCATGCCTCTGCCGCCAGAAGTGACACTACCGTTGGTAGCAACCATTGAGCAGGAACTATTGCAACGCTTTGCGCGACACCCTGATTTTCAGACTGCCGTCATCGATGAAACGTTGCGAGATATTATGGTGCCGTTCAACGAGCGCACCGCCAGTTCCCTTGCGATCGACCTGCCTCGTGGCTCATCGTTATCGGTTCCTTCTGGCAGCCTGATCCGCCTGTTTACGCATTGGTGTCAGCCACCACAAGGTTATTCCACCGATCTTGATCTGGCCGTGGCTTTTTTCGATAAGGACTGGAATTTCGTCAACGAGTGCACCTTCTACCATCTAAGCTGCAATATTGAAGGTAACCACGTTGCCGTTCACTCGGGCGATTATCAGGATGCCCCTTATCCGGATGGTGCCTCTGAGTTCATCGACCTGCACCTTGAAGCGGCGATAAACAGCGGGATCCGCTATGCCGTCATGCAGATCCATAAATATTCCGGACTGCCATTTTCAGGCCTGGAGCGCGGCTTTGCCGGTATCATGTTACGTGATCCTGCGGACAGTGATGACAGTGCGGTATTCGATCCACGTACCGTTGAACACAAATTCCAGCTTGCCGGCGAGACTGGCTCGTTTGCACCTCTGATTCTGGATGTGGAGAAAAGCCGTATTTTCTGGTTGGATGCCAGCAATCAGGGAGGATTCGCCTACAACAATGTCGCCAATTCGCAAACGGCGTTGCAGCGTATCTGCGCAGATGTCATTAGCTATTTTGGTATAGGCGTACGCCCCACGATGTTTCAACTCGCGGTGCTGCATGCCGCAGCACGAACTCGGCAGGTATGGATCCGGGGCCAAAATACAGTTCTCTATACCAGGTATGATAATGAATCCCCTTGGGATTTTTACCAACGAATTCTCCAGGGGAGCGGTAACTCGGTATACGCTACACAGCCTGATTTTGACGAGCCCATTTTGGCCGCCGTATTGGAGGGCAATTTCAATCTGCCGCCAGAGAGTGTGGGTTATGCCCTGAAACGTGGGAAATGGCATGACACTATCCAGGCCAGCGACTGGTTATCGTAGGTGCTATCGGGCGCAGCATGCAGCGCCCCTACGGTCGAACATTCGGTGCCACTAAACGTGGATAGCAGCGGTTTAGCGGCGAGCACCTAAGACAAAAATAGGACGCGAAGAAATTGTCTTATCGGCGCTGGCGTCCCATACTAACTACCGCAAAAATAATCGGCATCACCGCTGTCAGAGAAGGATTTTTCGGTATGTTTTCCCGCTTGTGCCTGAGAGCAGGGCTGTTGTTAGTCGCTCTCGGCAGTGCTGTAAGCGTTTCGGCCGCTACCAAACCCGTAAAAGAAGCCCCTCTGGGCCAGTTCGCCGCTAAACAGATCCGCCATATCGCTACTTACTTCCCCGGCCGCATGGCGGGCAGCCCGGCAGAATTACTGGCCGCAGACTACCTGAAACAGCAGTTTACCGAGATGGGCTACCCGGCAGACACCCGCACCTTTGACGCCCGTTATCTCTACACCAACAAAGACACCAGTGAAAACTGGCGCAAGATTAGCGTCACCTCGGTGATTGCCACCAAAAAGGGTGAGCGGCCCCAACAGGTCATCATCATGGCGCACTTCGATACCTATACCCCGCTTAGCGACGATGAGGTGGACAATAACCTCGGTGGCCTGACGCTACAGGGGGTCGATGACAATGCCTCCGGCGTGGGTGTGATGCTGGAGTTGGCCAATAGGCTGAAAAACATCCCCACCACCTATAGCCTGCGCTTTGTGGCCATGAGTGGTGAAGAGCTTAAGTCTGTAGGCGCTAAAAACTACCTTGGCCGTATGACGCCGGAGGAGCGGAAGAACACGCTGCTGGTGATTAACCTCGACAGCCTGATCACCGGCGATCGCCTCTATTTCCATTCTGGGCGTAACACCGAGCCGGAAGTGGTGGTCCGATCCCGCGATCGGGCACTGAGCATCGCCCACCGTTATGGTATTGAAGCGGCCATCAACCCAGGCAGCAAAGGTTTTCCAACCGGCACCGGTTGCTGTTCCGATCAGATCGTCTTCGATAACGCCAAAATTCCGGTGATGGCGGTAGAAGCCACCAACTGGTCGCTTGGGGATCGAGACGGTTACCAGCAGCGTGCTGTCAGCCCCAGCTTCCCGCATGGCATTACCTGGCATCGCCCGCAATACGACAATCTGCAATATCTGGAAACCCACCTGCCAGGGCGGATCGACAAGCGCAGCCGCGACAGCGTGCGGATCCTGTTACCGTTGGTAAAAGAATGGGTGCAGGCGCATCCGGCCCCTGAGCCGAAGAAGAAAAAGAAGAAGTAGTACGTTACAGCCCCTCACCCTAACCCTCTCCCAAAAGGAGAGGGGACCGATCGAGTTAGGTTGAAAGTGAGTGATTCATCATGAACACCGAGTAATTCGCCTCAGCTGAGAGCGAACTTCTTTCTCCCAACAGAGCAGTGACTATCCGCTCCCTCTCCCTGTGGTAGGGGACCGAGCGAGTTAGGTTGAAAGTGAGTGATTCATCATGAACACCGAGTCATTCGCCTCAGTTGAGAGTGAACTTCTTTCTCCCAACAGAGCAGTGACTATCAGCTCCCTCTCCCTGTGGGAGAGGGTTGGGGTGAGGGGACATCAACCTTCGTGCAGACCGCACTCACGCTTCAGGCCGAAGAAGCGGGTTTCTTCCTCACTCATACCTTCCTCCCATTTACGGGTGGTATGGGTATCGCCCACCGACAGGTAGCCCTGATCCCACAGCGGGTGGTAGCTCAGCCCATGCTCGGTGAGATATTGGTAAATCTGGCGGTTATCCCAGTCGATGATCGGCAGGATCTTGAATACCCCACGCTGCACCGCCAGCACCGGCAGATTGGCACGGCTGCCCGATTGCTCACGGCGCAGGCCAGCAAACCAGGTTTGCGCACCTAGCGTTTCCAGCGCGCGGTTCATCGGCTCAACTTTGTTGATTTGGTTGTAGTGCTCAATGCCCTCAACGCCCTGCTCCCACAGCTTGCCGTAGCGCGCCTCTTGCCAGGCCGGTGAATGCTCGGCGCGGAATACCTGCAGGTTCAGGTTCAGTTGGTCGGCCAATTGGTCGATAAACTGGTAGGTTTCCGGGAACAGGTAGCCGGTATCGGTCAGGATCACCGGGATATCCGGCTTGATGCGCGTGACCAGATGCAGACACACCGCCGCCTGAATACCAAAGCTGGAGGAAAGCACAAACTCCCCCGGCAGATGCTCCAGCGCCCATGCAACCCTCTCCTGTGCCGAAAGCTGTTCCAACTGGCCGTTGACGACCGCCAGTGCCAGCGCCTGCCCGGACTTCGGTAGCGCGTTCAGCGCCGCCAGATCCAATTCAGCCATGATGCGATCTCCTGAAAGTGTTGATGTGGCCCCTCACCCTAACCCTCTCCCACAGGGAGAGGGGACAGTAAGGTGCACAAACTTAGCTGCTGCACAAAGAGTGAGGAAAGCCAGCAAGTTATTCCCAGAAATCCTGCGCGGGATCCACCACCGGCCGGATAATCCCGGTGCGCACGGTGAAATCGCCAAAACCTTCGCCAGCGGTGCGCTCTGTTGCCCAACGCCCTACCAGTTGGTCGATGGTTTGCAGGATTTCCTCTTCGTTAATATTTTCCCGATACATGCGGGGAATACGCGTCCCTTCACGGTTACCGCCCAGATGCAGGTTGTAACGGCCAATCGCTTTACCCACCAGGCCAATCTCCGCCAGCAGCGCTCGGCCACAGCCGTTCGGGCAGCCGGTGATACGCAGCACCACGTGCTCATCGCCCACGCCATGCCGATGCATGATGTCCTCTACCTTGGTCACAAACTCCGGCAGGAAGCGCTCGGCCTCCGCCATCGCCAGTGGGCAGGTTGGGTAGGACACGCAGGCCATCGAATTCTTGCGCTGCTCGCTGATGCCGTCGTCGATCAGGCCGTGCTGGCGCGCCAGGGCCTCGATCTTCGCCTTTTCGCTTTCCGGTACACCGGCCACGATCAGGTTCTGGTTGGCTGTCAGACGGAAATCGCCCTGATGGATCTTGGCGATCTCGGCCACGCCGGTTTTCAGCGGACGGCCTGGATAATCCAGCAGGCGACCGTTTTCAATAAACAGCGTTAGGTGCCAGTGATTATCAACCCCTTTGACCCAACCGATGCGATCGCCGCGGCCGGTAAACTCGTACGGACGCACCGGCGCAAAGGTGATGCCAGCCCGCTTTTCTACCTCGGCGCGGAAGGTATCAACCCCCACCCGCTCCAGCGTATATTTGGTTTTGGCGTTCTTACGGTCGGTGCGGTTGCCCCAGTCACGTTGGGTGGTCACCACCGCTTCGGCGACGGCCAGCGTATGTTCCAGCGGAATATAGCCAAACTCACTCGCCGTGCGCGCATAGGTTTTCTTGTTGCCATGCTCGATAGACAGACCACCGCCCACCAGCAGGTTAAAGCCCACCAGCTTGCCGTGCTCGGCAATCGCCACAAAGTTCATGTCGTTGGCATGCAGATCTACATCATTCTGCGGCGGGATCACTACCGTGGTTTTAAACTTGCGCGGCAGGTATGTCGCGCCCAGGATCGGCTCTTCGTCCGTGGTCGCGACTTTTTCTTTATCCAGCCACACTTCGGCATAGGCACGGGTACGCGGCAGCAGGTGCTCGGAGATTTTCTTCGCCCATTCGTACGCTTCCTGATGCAGCTCCGACTCCACAGGATTCGAGGTGCAAAGTACGTTACGGTTCACGTCGTTAGCCGTCGCCAGCGCATCCAGCCCCAGGCGGTTCAGTAACTGGTGCACCGGTTTCACGTTGCCTTTGACGATGCCATGGAACTGGAACGTCTGCCGGTTGGTGATACGGATGCTGCCGTACAGCGTGCTTTCTGCGGCAAATTTGTCGATCCCCAACCACTGTTGCGGGGAAATAATCCCGCCCGGCAGGCGGCAGCGCAGCATCATGGCGTGGCGCGGCTCGAGTTTTTGTTCGGCACGTTCGGCGCGAATATCGCGATCGTCCTGCTGGTACATGCCGTGGAAACGGATCAGCAAGAAGTTATCGCCGGTAAAGCCGCCGGTCAGACCGTCCTGTAAATCTTCGGCAATGGTTCCGCGCAGGAAGTTACTCTCTTTCTTCAAACGCTCGGCATCGGCCAGTTTGCCTTCAACCACCAGAGGCCCAGGGTGTTTATCACTCATTAGTAAACGTCTCGCTGATAACGGCGCTCAAGGCGCAGCTCGCTTAAGAATTCGTCTGCCAGCTCGGTATCCATACCACCGTGCTCGGCCACCAGTGCTAACAATGTGTTTTCAACGTCTTTCGCCATGCGGTTGGCATCGCCACAGACATAGATGTGCGCGCCCTGCTGGATCCAGCTCCAGATTTCCGCGCCCTGCTCACGCAGCTTGTCCTGCACGTAAACCTTATGCTGTTGATCCCGTGACCAGGCCAGATCGATGCGGGTCAACAGACCCTCTTTCACATAGCGCTGCCATTCAACCTGGTACAGGAAGTCTTCGGTAAAGTGCGGGTTGCCAAAGAACAGCCAGTTCTTGCCCCCAGCACCTTCGGCTTCACGCTGCTGCATAAAGGCGCGGAACGGAGCGATACCTGTGCCGGGGCCAATCATGATCACCGGAGTTTCCGGATTGGCAGGCAAACGGAAGTTGTCGTTATGTTCGATAAACACCCGCAGTTCGCCTTCTTCTTCCAGACGATCGGCCAGGAAGCTGGAAGCCCCACCGGCACGGCTGCGGCCATCAATGTCGTAACGCACCACGCCAACGGTGATGTGCACTTCGTTTTCATTCTCTGCCTGAGAGGAGGCGATGGAGTACAGGCGCGGCGTCAGCGGGCGCAGCAGGCTGAGTAACTGCTCTGCGTTCAGATCGGCGGGAGCCTGGCGCACCATGTCTACAATCGGGGTGTTATGGGCGTAGTGTTGCAGCTTAGGTTTGTCAGCCAGCAGGCCAATCAGCTGTTCGTCCCGCGACAGACCGGCATATTTTTCCACAATCAGCGTGGTGTTCTGCGTCAGTTCAAAGTGGCTGCGCAAAGCTTCACGCAGCGGCAGGGTTTGCCCCTCAACCTCAACCGGTTCGTCACCTTTCAGCCACAGCAGTTGTACCAGTTCATCCACCAGCGCCGGATCGTTGTCAAACCATACGCCCAAGGCATCGCCCGGCTGATAGCGCAGGCCGGAATCGCCTAAATCGATCTCGATATGGCGTACGTCTTTATCGGAAGCGCGGCCAGTGATCTTTTGCTTGGCCGCCAGTTGCGCGGTCAGCGGTTGTTCTTTGCTGTAGGGGCTGCTGTCCAACTGCTCGACCGCACCGCTGGCCAATGCCGCCGGAGCACTGTTTTCCGCTGGTGCTCGAGCCTTCAGGACTTCCACCACCTGCTTACGCCAGGCGATAGCCAGTTCCTGATAATCCACATCCGCATCGATGCGCTCCACCAGGCGCTCGGCACCCAGCTCGGCCAGCTTGCCATCAAAGTCTTTGCCGGACTGGCAGAAATTCTCATAAGAGCTATCCCCCAGGCCAAACACCGCAAAGGCGGTTTCAGTGAGTTTGGGGGCTTTTTTCGAATGCAGGAATTTGTGCAGCGCCACCGCTTCTTCCGCTGGTTCCCCTTCCCCTTGGGTGGAGGCGATCACCACCAGTAGACGCTCCTGGGCGATTTGCTTGAACTTGTAGTCACCGGCATTCACCAGAGTGACGCTCAGCTTCGCCGCCAGTAGATCGTCGCGTAACTGTTCGGCCAGACGGCGTGCGTTACCGGTCTGGGAAGCAGAAATCAGGGTGATGCTGGCCGCAGGGGCAGCTGCAACCGGTGCTGAAGCCACGCTTCCCGGTTGCTGGTTAACCATGCCCCAGAAATAACCAGATAGCCACGCCAGCTGCGTTGGGGAGTACCCGCCAATGACGGCCTGCAAACTCGCAAGCTGTTCGGGGGTCAGCGGGAGCAAAGATGTTGGAGGAACCTGAGTCGTCATCGCGGTACGGATATCCTATGCTTAGCCAGTGTCAGTCGCTGTAATTGTTGTTGTGTAATGTCCTGAAAAGACCAGGAGAGTTTGTAAGGTTACCGAGCGTCATTGCAACGATTAAATAAGGGATAGCAATAATTAATAACCAAAACGACTAAGCAGTTTTCCTGGTAAGGGATAGTGGCTAAATCGTTAGATATTTATTTTTAATTTATTGATAATTAATGAGTTAATTTTTAAAAGTTTGAATGACTCGCATTTGAGGCGGATAACGTCCTCCGATCGGCTCAATCCCGCCCAAATAAAAATGTCAGCAGCGCTACATGCTGCCCCCCCTGGATCTCCCCTGAAGCAGCCCAAAAGATAGTAACCAGGGCCGCTTTCCGTTAGTATTCGGCGGTTTTTGAGTCAATGAGGCCGTAATAATGGCAACCACGCTATTTAAAGATTTTCAGTTTGAAGCCGCACACCATCTGCCAAACGTGCCGGAGGGCCATAAATGCGGCCGCCTGCACGGGCATTCGTTTATGGTGCGTATTGAAGTGACCGGGGAAGTAGACGCCCATACCGGTTGGGTGATGGATTTTGCCGAGCTGAAGGCCGCTTTCAAGCCGATTTGGCAGCGCCTGGATCACTATAATCTGAACGATATTCCTGGCTTGGAGAACCCGACCAGCGAAGTGCTTGCCGCCTGGATCTGGCAGCAGTTGAAACCGCAGTTGCCTGAATTGTCGGCCGTGATGGTCAAAGAGACCTGTACCGCAGGCTGCGTATATAAAGGTTAACAGGGCAAGGCTCAGGGTGAGGCGATTGGCTTCGGTGCGATCTCCCTCACCCTAACCCTCTCCCCAAGGAGAGGGAACCGATCGAGTCAAGCCGGAAATGCAGTGATATATCTCAAGCACCGGCGGTTGAAGGGACGATCCAGGTTGGAATGATGGGCCGGTCTCAAGCAATATTCAAATACTTATGCGTCTGCATTGAAAGCCGCCAGTTGCGGGCAATGCAGGTCTCAATACACAACCGCGTCGCCTCTTCTTTTTGGCTGATCGGCTGCAAAGCGATAATACGGTGTTTTTCGTCGTGCAACGTTGCCAGCAACTCATCCAACGCCTCAATATCACGTTCACGCCCCACCGGATGCTTGATCTCATCGGCCCGCATCAGCGCCTGCTCTACCACCTTCAAACCACCGCGCATATTCACTTTGGGTGAAACGGTGACCCAGGTATTGGGGGAACAGAGAACTTCATGGGTGCCGCTGGTTTCGATCTGGCAACCGTAGCCTGCGTTCTCAAACAGCTTGGTCAACGGGATCAGATCGTAGATACACGGCTCACCGCCGGTGATCACGATATGGCGTGCGGTATAGCCCTGCTGTTCAACCACCTCCAGCAACTGTTCTGCACTGGCGCTCCCCCAGGCATCACTCTCGGCAGTTTTCACCAGGATGCGTTGCATATCCACTTCCCGATCGGCGTCCTTTTCCCAGGTGTGTTTGGTATCGCACCAGCTGCATCCCACCGGGCAACCCTGTAGGCGAATAAAAATGGCCGGCACGCCGGTGAAATAGCCTTCGCCCTGCAAAGTCTGGAACATCTCATTAATCGGGTATTGCATCGCTTTCTCAATCTAGAAAAGTATCCCCGTCGCCTTTCAAGCTGCAGCGTTGTTACCTGCACTCACTCACCCCAGTCACTTACCCAAAAGTAAGCTCCTGGGGATGAGTGAGCTTGTCGCCTAGCCGCAGCTTGAAATTCATAGGGTATAAAAAAAGCATTATCGCAGATCCCGACCGGGCGACCAAACCTGGAAAAGTGTATTAAATTTTGTCCGTTCGGCGGTGGCCAGCAGCTTTCTCCGGCTAACCCACTAATGGGTGACGTTTATTACAGACTTAACACCAACCACCAATGTTATCCACCGCCCAAAACAAACATAAAATTAACATTTAAAACGAAAATATTTGACATAAAAGCAGCTCTGACGCAGATGTATAGACAGGCAGGCACAAGTCGGGCGCAGTTCCGACGATCCATCAACATCCTATCTGCGTTTAAGGAAACTATGGCCCATTCCACCGAATTGAATATTCAGCAGGCTATCGACGACAGCAAATTTTCGCTGTTTCACTGGACCCTGATCATCCTGGGTTTCCTGATCCTGGCAATTGACGGTTACGATACGGCGGCGATGGGCTATATCGCCCCTTCGGTGGCCAAAGACTGGGGGATCGTGAAACAGGATCTGGGGCCGGTATTAAGCGCGGCGCTGCTTGGCCTTTCGTTGGGAGCCCTGGTTGCCGGGCCGATTTCTGACCGCGTTGGCCGCAAACGGGTGCTGGTGTTCTCCTGCCTGTTCTTTGGCCTTTCCAGCCTGGCCACCGCCTACGCGGGTTCACTCAACAGCCTGACGCTGTGGCGCTTCCTCACCGGGCTGGGGCTGGGTGCCGCTATGCCAAACGCCATCACGCTAATCTCCGAATACGCTCCGCAGCGCTGCCGGTCGCTAGCCATCAACACCATGTACTGCGGCTTTCCGCTGGGAGCGGCAGGCGGTGGTGCCATCTCTTCCTGGCTGATCCCCGCTTACGGCTGGCACAGCGTGTTGCTGCTGGGGGCCATTGCCCCACTATTGCTCACCGTGCTGTTGATCCTGCTGCTGCCGGAATCGGTGAAATACATGGTTAACCGTGGTCAGGATGCCGCTAAAATCAAACAGATTGCCCGACGCTTTATCAGCCATAACATCAGCCACATCACCCGTTTCTACCTGTATGAGGACAAGCTGGCCCTGTCGAAGACCAGCGTCGGCCTGCTGTTCAGCCGCCCCTACCTGGTGGGGACACTGATGCTGTGGCTCACCTATTTTATGGGGTTGGTGATCTACTACGTATTGCTGAGTTGGATGCCACTGTTGATGCAAGGGTTGGGGTATCAGCTTGAGCAATCGGCGATCCTGACGTCGCTGTTCACCTTCGGCGGTACGCTGGGGATCCTGATGGCCGGTTGGTTGATGGACCGTTGGAATGCCCACAAGGTGGTTTCCGCCGGCTTTGCCATCAGCGCCCTGCTGATTGTGGCGATGGCCACCGAGGATAGCCAGATCGTGCTGCTCGGCGCCTTTATCTTCCTGATGGGCATTACCATGAACGGCGCGCAATCTGGCCTGCAAACCCTGGCTGCCACCTACTACCCAACTCACAGCCGCGCTACCGGTATTGCCTGGATGCAGGGCATTGGCCGCTTTGGCGGCGTGGCTGGCACCATGATGGCGGCTCAGCTACTGGCGATGGAGTGGCAGGTGCAGAGTATTTTGCTGTTCCTGGCAATCCCGGCGCTGCTAGCCAGCCTGGCCACGGTATTCAAGATGACACGTTCAAGCGCATTGCAACCGGCTATCTAACCTATTGATTATATTAATGGGCGCTGCATGCAGCTAATCGGGCGCAGCATGCGGCGCCCCTACAAATCATTGTCTCCCAATCCCCCGGTAATACGTTTTTTTTATCGCTGCCGCTTAGTTGTAATCCATATGTAAAATTATTGTGATTTATCGCTCAAAAATGACACTATTTTAATTCATTTTTGTAGAGCAGCTCACTGTTTTGCCATGTCCGGCTAATAGCCTTAATCCGAAAACAAAACATAAAGACATGATTTAAAACACAAATAACCTTTGCTTATGCCATTTTTATCAAATTGTCGCCGCTGTTGCATATGCTTGTACATACAAGTATATGTTAATAAACCCCGCTCATTGTTATGGCCTGTGAGTTGCCGTCATAAGATGAGATTTGTACCGATACTGTTTGAGGAACTAGCTGTGACTGCAAATAACAAAGTTCGCCATGTTGATATTCGCGCGCCCCGCGGTACACAATTAAACGCCAAAAGCTGGCTGACCGAAGCGCCACTGCGCATGCTGATGAACAACCTGGATCCTGAAGTGGCTGAAAATCCACACGAACTGGTCGTTTATGGCGGTATCGGCCGCGCAGCCCGTGATTGGGACTGTTACGACAAGATCGTTGCCACCCTCAAAACCCTGGAAGACGACGAAACCTTGCTGGTGCAGTCCGGCAAGCCGGTCGGCGTGTTCAAAACGCACAGTAACGCCCCGCGCGTGCTGATTGCCAACTCCAACCTGGTGCCTCACTGGGCCACCTGGGAACACTTTAACGAGCTGGATGCCAAGGGCCTGGCAATGTATGGCCAGATGACCGCTGGCAGCTGGATTTACATCGGTAGCCAGGGCATCGTGCAGGGCACTTACGAGACCTTCGTCGAAGCTGGCCGCCAGCATTACGACGGCAGCCTGAAAGGCCGCTGGGTGCTGACCGCCGGGCTGGGTGGCATGGGTGGCGCACAGCCACTTGCCGCTACCTTGGCCGGGGCCAGCTCGCTGAACATCGAATGCCAGCAGAGCCGCATCGATTTCCGCCTGAAAACCCGCTATGTCGATGAGCAGGCCACCGATCTGGATGACGCTCTGGCGCGCCTGAAAAAATACTGCGCCGAAGGCAAAGCCATCTCGATTGCCCTGTGTGGCAACGCGGCAGAAATCCTGCCGGAGCTGGTCAAGCGTGGCGTGCGCCCGGACATGGTCACCGACCAGACCAGCGCCCACGATCCGCTCAACGGTTACCTGCCGAAAGGCTGGAGTTGGGAAGAGTATCGCCGCCGTGCACAAACCGAACCTGCGGTGGTGGTGAAGGCCGCCAAACAGTCGATGGCCGAACACGTAGAAGCCATGCTGGCGTTCCAGAAAATGGGCGTGCCTACCTTCGACTACGGCAACAACATCCGCCAGATGGCCAAAGAGATGGGCGTTGATAACGCCTTTGACTTCCCGGGCTTTGTACCTGCCTATATTCGCCCGCTGTTCTGCCGTGGCGTCGGCCCGTTCCGCTGGGCTGCGCTGTCTGGCGATCCGCAGGATATCTACAAGACCGACGCCATGGTCAAAGAGCTGATCCCAGACGATGAGCACCTGCACCGTTGGTTGGATATGGCGCGTGAGCGCATCAGCTTCCAGGGTCTGCCAGCCCGTATCTGCTGGGTCGGCCTGGGCCAACGTGCCAAGTTGGGCCTGGCATTTAACGAGATGGTACGCCGCGGCGAACTCTCTGCTCCAATCGTCATTGGCCGTGACCACCTGGACTCCGGCTCGGTCGCCAGCCCGAACCGTGAAACCGAATCAATGAAGGACGGCTCTGATGCCGTATCCGACTGGCCGCTGCTCAACGCCCTGCTCAACACCGCCAGCGGTGCCACCTGGGTGTCTCTGCACCACGGCGGCGGCGTCGGCATGGGCTTCTCCCAACACTCCGGCATGGTGATCGTCTGTGACGGCACCGATGAAGCCGCCGAGCGTATCGCCCGCGTGCTGCATAACGATCCGGCCACCGGCGTCATGCGCCATGCCGATGCGGGTTACGAGATCGCTATCGACTGCGCCCGCGAGCAAGGTCTGAACCTGCCAATGGTTGCCGCTACTCAGGGAGAAAAAGCATGAACGCTCTGACTATCCGCCCAGGTAAGCTGACGCTTGCCGAACTGCGCCAGGTTTATCAGCACCCGGTCACCCTGACGCTGGACGACAACGCCTATGGCGCGATCCAGCAGAGCGTTTCCTGCGTGGAACGCATTGTGGAAGAGAACCGCACCACTTACGGTATCAATACCGGGTTTGGCCTGCTGGCTTCCACCCGTATCGCCCGCGAAGATTTGGAGAACCTGCAACGTTCCATCGTGCTGTCACATGCAGCCGGTGTGGGTGCCCCTACCGATGACAGCCTGGTGCGCCTGATTATGGTGCTGAAGATCAACAGCCTGTCACGAGGTTTCTCCGGCATCCGTCTGGAAGTGATCCAGGCGCTGATGGCGCTGGTGAATGCCGAAGTGTATCCGCATATCCCGCTGAAAGGCTCCGTTGGCGCTTCAGGCGATCTGGCCCCGCTGGCACACATGAGCCTGGTGCTGTTGGGCGAAGGTAAGGCCCGTTATCAAGGTGAATGGTTACCGGCCACCGAGGCGCTGGCCAAAGCGGGTCTGAAACCGTTAACGCTGGCAGCCAAAGAGGGTCTGGCACTGTTGAACGGCACCCAGGTTTCCGCCGCCTTTGCGCTGCGTGGCCTGTTTGACGCCGAAGATCTGTTTGCTGCCGCCACCGTAACCGGCAGCCTGACCGTGGAAGCCGCGCTGGGATCTCGTAGCCCGTTCGATCCACGCATCCACGAAGTACGTGGCCAGCGTGGGCAGATCGACGCCGCCGCCGCTTATCGCCACCTGCTTGGCGTGCGTAGCGCCGTGTCGGACTCACACGCCAACTGCGAAAAAGTGCAGGATCCTTACTCCCTGCGCTGCCAACCGCAGGTGATGGGTGCCTGCCTGACGCAGATCCGCCAGGCCGCAGAAGTGCTGGAGATCGAGGCCAACGCCGTTTCCGATAACCCGCTGGTGTTTGCCGAACAGGGCGATGTGCTGTCCGGTGGCAACTTCCACGCCGAACCGGTAGCCATGGCCGCCGATAACCTGGCGCTGGCGTTTGCCGAAATCGGTTCACTCTCCGAGCGCCGTATTTCTCTGATGATGGATAAACACATGTCGCAGTTGCCACCGTTCCTGGTGGATAACGGCGGGGTGAACTCCGGCTTTATGATCGCCCAGGTCACCGCCGCCGCGCTGACCAGCGAGAACAAGGCACTGGCACATCCGGCCAGCGTTGACAGCATCCCAACCTCGGCCAACCAGGAAGACCATGTCTCGATGGCACCGGCAGCGGGCCGTCGCCTGTGGGAAATGGCGGATAACGTCCGCGGCATTCTGGCTGTAGAATGGCTAGCGGCCTGTCAGGGGCTGGATCTGCGTAAAGGTCTGCAAACTACCGCAGGGCTGGAGCAGGCTCGGCATCTGCTGCGCGAGCATGTCGCCTACTACGATAAGGATCGGTTCTTCGCCCCCGATATCGAAGCTGCCAGCCAACTGTTGGCAGCAGGCCATCTGACCGCGCTGATCCCAGCCACCTTGTTACCTAGCCAGGCGTAACGCCTTTAGGCCGTGCCCCGTCAGTCTGGGGCACGGCCTATTACCCTGCACAATTCGTCCTCTATCCCGCCGGGGTTCGTTCCCCCTGTGCGGATAGCGCTGCCTGTCCGACAACAATATGATTAAAACGGAGAAGCAACATGCGTAATGAGAAACCCCAGCTCCGGCGTGGCCTGAACGCGCGACATATCCGCTTTATGGCCCTGGGTTCGGCCATCGGTACCGGTCTGTTTTATGGTTCCGCTGGCGCGATTCAACTGGCTGGCCCGGCCGTACTGCTTGCCTATCTGGTGGGTGGAGCGGCAGTATTTATGGTCATGCGTGCCTTGGGGGAGATGGCGGTGCATCAGCCCGTCTCCGGCTCCTTCGGCCACTACGCTAGCCATTACCTAGGCCCGTTGGCGGGCTTCCTCACCGGTTGGACCTATACCTTTGAAATGGTGATCGTGGCTCTGGCCGACGTGACGGCCTTCGGCATCTATATGGGGCTATGGTTCCCAGACGTCGCGCAATGGGTCTGGGTACTGAGCATCATTCTGTTTATCGGCGCGCTTAACCTGTGCAGCGTCAAAGTGTTTGGCGAGATGGAGTTCTGGCTGTCACTGGTCAAGGTTGCCGCCATCGTGGCGATGATCATTGGTGGGGCCGCGGTGATGCTGTTCGGCTTCGGCGTCACGCAGGAAGCGACCGGTTTCAGCAATCTGTGGCAACACGGCGGCTTTATGCCTAACGGCATCGGTGGCGTCATTGCCTCCCTGGCGGTGGTGATGTTTGCCTTTGGCGGGATTGAAATTATCGGTATCACCGCCAGCGAAGCCAAAGATCCCGCCAAGGTGCTGCCCAAGGCAATCAACGCCGTGCCGGTCCGTATCCTGCTGTTCTACGTGCTAACCCTGCTGGTATTGATGTCTATCTATCCGTGGAACAGCATCGGCCAGAACGGTAGCCCGTTTGTCGAGATTTTCAGCCATATGGGCATCAGCTCGGCGGCTAACGTGTTGAACGTGGTGGTGATCACCGCCGCCATCTCCGCCATCAACAGCGACATCTTCGGCGCTGGCCGCATGATGTACGGCATGGCACAAGATGGGCAAGCACCGAAGGCCTTCACCAAACTGACCGGTAACGGTGTACCTTGGATGACGGTGTTGGTGATGTCCATTGCCCTGCTGTTGGCCGTAGTGCTCAACTATCTGATCCCCAAACAGATCTTTATCATCATTGCCTCCATCGCCACCTTTGCCACGGTGTGGGTGTGGCTGATGATCCTGCTGTCGCAGATCGCCATGCGCCGCACGCTCACTAAAGATGAAGTGGCCAAGCTGAGCTTCCCAGTCCCTTGGTGGCCAGTAGCTCCTGCTTTGGCAACGGCGTTTATGGTGTTCGTCATCGGCCTGCTCGGTTACTTCGAGGAAAGCCGTATCGCGCTGTATGTCGGGCTAGTCTGGGTAGCCTTCCTGACGCTGGCTTATACGTTGTGGGTACGCAAAAAAGGTGGGGAAACCCCTGCCGTAGTCTCAACAGAAAGCCACTAAAGCCCAGCCCACCAGCCTCGACTCATGAGGCTGGTGGTCGCTGCAGCAGGTTTACTGGCAACGTGCCAGCGCCTGATTGATATCCGCCTTCAAATCTTCAACATCTTCCAATCCTGCAGAAAGCCGGATCAGCCCGTCGCTGATATGGTGCCGCTGGCGTTCTTCGGCACTATAGGCGGAGTGCGTCATACTCGCCGGATGCTGCGCCAACGATTCGCAATCCCCCAGGCTCACCGCCCGCAGGATCAGATTTAATCCATTGAGGAAGCGGATCCCGGCCTCCATCCCCCCTTTCAGCTCAAAGGCCAACATCCCGCCTGGGCGGCTCATCTGCTGGCTGGCCAAGCCATGTTGCGGGAAGCTCTCCAATCCTGGGTAATAAACGCGCTCCACCGCCGGATGCTGTTCCAACAGCTCTGCCAACTGCTGAGCGTTGTCGCAATGGCGCTCCATGCGCAATGGCAGGGTTTTCAGGCCACGTAGCAGCAGAGACGCATCCTGCGCCGACAGCACCGCACCGGTCATGTCCTTCAAACCAACCAGACGGATCTCCTGCGCCAACTCAGCCTTGGCGATCACCAGCCCGGCCAGCAGATCGCCATGCCCACCCAGATATTTGGTGGCGGAGTGCACCACCATATCCGCCCCCAACGCCAGCGGCTGTTGCAGGTAAGGCGTGCAGTAGGTGTTATCCACCAGCAACTGCGCTCGTGGTTGCCCGTGAGTGATTTCAGCGATGGCCGCAATATCGATCAGGCGCATATTCGGATTGGCTGGTGTTTCGCAATATACCAGTCGGGTGCGTGGCCCAATGGCCTTCGCCAATTGCTCAGGACGTGTCAGGTCAACGTGGGTGATTTTCACGCCGTAACGCGCCAGGCCATGATGGAAGTAGCTGAAGGTGCAGCCATAAATCGTCTCATCGACGATCAATTCATCGCCCGGTGCCAGCAGCGTCCAACAACAGGCAGTGATCGCTCCCATGCCGGAGGAAAAGGCTACCGCGGCCTCTCCGCCCTCCAGGTTGGCGATGCGCTGCTCCAGTAAATTCAGCGTTGGATTGGCAATACGCGAGTAAAAATAGCCAGGCTCGGTACCAGCGAAACAGGCACCGCCATATTCCGCCGAGGGAAAGGTAAAAGTCGAACTCATAAAAACCGGTGGGCAAAGCGCACCCAGAAATTGCTGCGGGTCATAACCGTGATGAATGGCACGTGTGGCGAACGCCTGTTTGGATTGCATTGACATAAAGCTGTCCTGTTGGGGGGAGAAGAGTTGCCGTCAGCTTTCTGCTGGCAACGTTGAGGTACGCAACCGCTGGCCGATGATTTGTAACGTGCGCAACACCAGCATCAATCCCAATAGCGTGTCCGGCTGGCGCAGCAGCGCATAGACCGAACGGTAGTTGACGGGCGAGGTGTTCAATTGCAGCTCGCTATGCGCCATCTTCAGCGCCATGCCGCCCTCCCAACCCGCAGCGACCACGCCTTCGAACACCCCGGCCAGTTTTTCCACCAGCGCGTTGTCCGCAATATCCGTTATGTCAGAAAGCAACGACAGCAGATCGACCACATTATCCAGCCTGCCGGTCGCCAGCAGCGGATCGAGCTTGGCCAACAGGGCATCTAACGGCTGTGCTTGCGATGAGTCCATATTTCCTCCGTTCAAATCAGTCCGCGTACGGTGGCCCAGTACAGGCCACGGTTAAACCCGTTGCGCAGCATGCCGCCCAGCTTAGTGGCAGGTGTGGGGATCACGTCATGGCGATAGTCGTAAACCAACGGCATACCGGCCTGTAGTCCCATTTGGGCGATGGCCTGCACTTTGCCGTCGTAATGGGTGTGGGGCTGGCCTAAGCGCAGTTCCGCGACGATATTGTCGGCAATCACCGGGGCCTGGTTATGGCAGGAACCGCCCGCCTTGCTGACCGGCAGATCGACGGTATCGCCAATCACATAAACGCCCTGCTGCCCATAAACCTGCAGCGTCTGGTGATCGGTGGGGAGCCAGCCTTCGCCGTTATCGATATCGCTCAGCCCGGTGTTGCGCACCGCTTCCACCGCACGGATCGGCGGGGTAGCCATCAGGATGTCGAAGGGTTGTTCGTCACCCTCAGAGGAATAGGCAATGCGCCGTTCGCTATCCACTTTGCTTAGGGTAAAACCGCGCTGATGCTTGATATCGCGGGCCGCAAAAATGCTGGGCAGAGCCTCGCCGGTGGGGCGTTGCAGGAACAGGCAATTACGCAGGAGCTGTGAAATGGTCGGGTAGGTATAAACAATTTCAACGTTGTTACGCACCCCGCGCCGCCGCAGATAGTCATCCAGCATCAGGGTGGTTTCTATCGGGGCAATACCACATTGGTGCGGTACGTTGGGCGTTTGTGGGAACGACACCGTGATAAAAATTCGCCCTTTCTCGATAGTGGCCAACTTTTGCGCCAACTGGCGAGCCGCCTGATATTGGTAAAAGTGATCGCCCGCCTGGGCCAATCCTTCAATCTGTTCTGGCCAGGGTACACAGCCGGTGGCAAAGACTAAAAAGTCGTAGTGATATTTATTGCCACTGCGGGTATAAATACAACGCTGGGATAAATCGAATTGTTCAGCCTTATCAACAATAAACTGTATCTCTGGCCGTAATAGGCTTTGCTGTGGCCTGGTCAGTTCTTGTTTGAAAAAAGCATTAAAGGCGACATACATAAACGCGGGCTTGTAATAATGCACCGGTGAGTCAGAAATCATCATGATTTCAACCTGATTATTGATAACCTCCCGGTGTAACTTGGCGGCCAAGAGATTGGCCAGTATGGTACCTCCCGTACCACCACCTACAATAATTATCCTACTTCGCATTCCAACCTCTCAGTCTGTATGCAACAAAGTACGATAGCCAATGGCATTATTCCACCGGCTCTATTTAAGGTATTTAATCGAGGGGGAAAGCAGATATTTTCCCGATAGATTTTAGAGTCTAGTAGCTAACAGCTATAAGACATAATAAAAAAGAATATAAAAATAGGATTTTTATTCCAGCAATAAAATCATGGCGTTATAAATATTAAAAACAAAATAAATACCATGATAATTAGTTGAATGCTATAAATTGCATATTGTAGCTATATCACTGTCGTGATTTTCCTGGCAGTTCTAGTTATTATGCTGCTGACATGCTCCATCCAGGCTATAACCCACCATCGCCATATACAGGCTAAAGTAGCGCTCTGCCATCTCAATAAACGAGCTATTTAACTCAATCAGCACGTTATTTTTGGTGGTGAGCAGGCCCGATTTTTCCGCCGCCAGCAGGATCCGATTGATATGCGTACGGGACACCGAGCTAAACTTGGCGATCTCCGCCGAGGACAAAAACAGCATGTGGGAATTGTGGCGGATACTTTCCATAAATAGCATCAGCAACACCATATGGCCCGCATCTTTAGTAATAAATAATGCGGCCTGTGGTACCAGATCGTTCAGATAGATCTCCTGTATCATCAGTTGGCCGTAAACCTTGAAGAACGCAGGTAAAAACCAACTCTGATCCAGCAGGTCGGCAACCGGAATTTCGGGGGCCAACGTTTGATAGGGCAACGCCATCGAGGAAACCAGCTCATGGGTTTGGCGCAGGGCATTCGGGGTAGGCCTAAACAACAGCGTGCGCCGGTCTTGATCGTCCTTCTTGACCTCTAGCCAGCGCCCAACGCGTAGGAAGAACAGAAACGAATCCAACGCGTTCTCGCTGATAATATCTTTGCCTTTAAAAAAGGCTTTAACATCCTTCAGGGCGGCCTCGCCTTGAGTGTAATAAATGGCCAGCAGAGTCGAGCAGATAATAAAGCGGCTGTTACGAAAGATGATTTTGTAGAACATAGGATGATTCCGATAGGTTTCATCTATCAGCACACCGTGTTTAATTATCGCCTGATGGAACCGCCCCGAGCTTCTTATCTTGGTGGCTCGTTGTGCCAATTCTAGTTCGATCTGATGTTTAGTGGGTGTCATCTTATTCTCTATTTGGCCGCAAGGTTAGGCCTGTTATTTCCGTACGGCATATTGCTGATCGACCGCATTACCCTGATCATCGATAATGGCGGCGTTGACCATCGCTGAAGAGATAGCCCCTGATTGAACAATATCATTAATCCGATACTTTTTACTGCCGTAAGGCGGCGTCATCATATCGCTCTCTTGTTGCACCGGATAATCCTGCTGGCCAATGCGCAGCGCAAGACGGGAAAAAGAGAGATAAACCGGCGACGGGTTATCGCACAGCAAGACGTAATGAT
Source organism: Serratia sp. T13T92 (assembly GCF_047530105.1). Taxonomy (NCBI): domain Bacteria; kingdom Pseudomonadati; phylum Pseudomonadota; class Gammaproteobacteria; order Enterobacterales; family Yersiniaceae; genus Serratia; species Serratia sp. T13T92. The sequence goes on from NZ_JBLJAK010000002.1 coordinate 78,566, forward strand.
TATCTTCCTTTTTCAGGGTAAACACCGGCTTAGGCGCATCCTTCTCGGCCGCGACCACCGCTTTGGGCCGATAGAAAATCTTCATCTGGGTGTTCATCGCCATGGTCACGCTAGGCTGCAGCGGGGGGATCACCGGGCGCGTCGGCGGGATTTCGTACAGATTAATCCAGAAGACCGATTCCCGATCCTTTGGCAGTGACTGCTGGTTATATATCAGCCTCAGCCCTTTCATGGTCTTGGGTTGCATGCTAAATACCGCTGGCAAGCTGACAAAAGGCGCTGTTGATTGTTCGGGGGCTGCGTTGACATCCCCATCGTCTACCCAGGTTTGTACCACGATCGGGTAGTCATTGGTATTGAGGAGCATCAAGCTTTTTTCATTATCGCCCTCACGAAAAATCACTCGCGTCGCGGAGGCGATAATGCCGGCCTGAGCCAGCATTGCAGGTAACAAGCCAGCGAGCAGCAGTAGCGCACAGACGATTTTCTTCATAATGTTCCCTACTGTACCTTGACCCAAACATACGCCTTGGCATCAACCTTGCCCGCCGTAACGGTCTGGCCCGGCAAGCGCGATAATGTGGCTGTCAACTGCGTGGTGTAATGAGTATACCCCGTCGCGGTGCTGCCCCCGTTGCTTGCGCCATCAAGAACAGGGTACCAACCCGCATTGTTACCCTGCGGGCACTGGCCAGCACTACAACGAGCCCAGCCGACAAAGTTCATTGGCGTACCGTTGCTACTGTTAGAGAGTGCAATTCCCACGCCGGTCGCTACACTGCTGTCCGTGCCATAACCGTCAGAGAGCAGATAGCTGACGCCACCGCTGGCGTTGACCAGACCAAGCTGTTGCGCCAGAGCAAAGCTGGCATAAGGGACTTGCAGACCCAAGGCAGTACGATTGGTACTAATCCCCGAAACGGCTGCATTATCACATTCGATATTGATGGTGAACTGGGCCTGAGAAGTTCGCCCCGCGGTTAATTGGCCAACGGAAAGCGTGGGCAGGATCACCAGCGGCGTGACGTTACGTGCCACACAGGTGGCGGTGTAAGAAAGAGAAGAAATCGGCGACGTCCCCATCCCCATCGCGTTCCAACGCCCAGTTCCCCAGGTCGAATAGTTGGTGGCTGAATCGCTACCAATAGGATCAGACGCAATACCCGGCCCTTGGAAGGTCACATAGCCATTAGGCTGGATGCAGGTATAGTTCGAATTACCCGTGGTGGAAGCCATGCCAGTCAATGGATTAGAGGCACTGTAACCACAGTAGTTACTGGCACCACGGCCAGGGAGCGAACTGATGCGGATCAGATCTGCCCGGATGGGGCTGAAATCCTTGACCCGGACCTGGATCTTGTTACCCACGGTGGCATAACGGGTGATCGGCGTTGCCTGCCAGTAACGGGTAAATACCTTGCCCGAATCCAGATGAGTGAGACGAATACCGACATAGGGGAAGTAGGTGGCAAAATAGTTGGGATTGCCGTCCGCCGCCCCTAAATCATAATACCCCCCCACCCGGTCGTCACCGTTGGTGGCAAACACTTCAAAAATCTGCCCGACGTCGCTAGCATCGCACTCATACAAAACTTTGTTCGGATCTGGGTAACGGACGCCGGAGGTGAAATCAAACACGCTACTGCCCAGCGGCGTGCCTACGGGCTGCAGGTAAGTGCTGGTCAGGTTGATACGCCCCAGGCCGACCCCGACGCCACAGGCGTCGCAACCGGAGTCAATAGCTGGCGAAACGCGGGTGCATCTGGCCGCCGCTGGCAGGCCGATCCCTGCAAGTAGGCTCCCCAACAGCGCCAACCGCAGCAGTGAAATTAACTTCATGGAATAACCTCCAGTGAATAATCGGTGAATCAGCGGCATGTCGCCTTCAGCAGCAGGAGCGGCTCATCGGTTGGCGGGGGTAATTTATAGGGCAGACTGCATCGCTCAGTCGCCCCTTCTCCCCAGCGTAAGGTCAATTTCCCTTGCGGTTTATCACTGCGCAAATAGACCTGATTAGCCTGGCCGACCATGCCGACATCGTTATTGTTCTCATCAAAGACCGAGGTACCCATCGGGATTATACTGCCATCCGGCCGCTGAACTTTGATCAGCACGGCCTGGCCCCGTATCGTCTTGAAGTGCACTCGCACCGTGGCTCCTGCGAAAGGAGCCACGCGCTGTTGCCCATCTTCCAATTCTGCCTTGCTGCTCATCCCCTGCGGATTCAGAGCCACGGTATTGAAATGATAGGGCACCAGCGAAGGAACCAGGGCATAGCCGAAACGATCGACGCGGGCGCCCTGCCCATCCATCACTTGCGCACCACGCGCACCGGGGGCATCGATCAGGGCAAAGGTATCACCAACATAAGGCCCGAGCGTGACCCCACCACGGTGGGCAACCACGGCCCCCTGTAGTGCAGCCGATCCCTGCCAATATTGGCTGGATGCTGAAACCGAGCCGGTGGCACTGGCATAAGGCAAGCGGGTTTGCAGGTTACCCCCCCAGATACTGTTATGGTTATTATCGTCGGTGGTGAAATTAAGCCCATAGCCGACCGGCTGCGTCTCCCCCACGTTGCCCGAGATCGCCGCCTGATAGCTCCCTCCCTGCCCCTGGCTGTGGTTAGAGAACAACGATGCCGTTGGCGCAGAAGAAGAGCGGCCAAGAGGAAAGGAAACCGAGAGCGAGCTAACGGTTTGCGAGGTATTGCTACTCGCGAGATCATTGGTATTCACATAGGGCTGGCTGCCGTCGTAATAGGCGCTATTGTTGCCGTTCAGGCTACGGGTTCGCGTCACCGAAAGGTTCAACGCGACGCCGTTGCCAAAGACCTTGCCCCAACCCAACTGTAGCTGATTATCCCGGCCACGCCCATCGCGGTAATCCTGGGTAGAGCCTGACAGCGTCAGGTTACCCAATGAGCCGATCCCCTGATTGACGGCCACTTCAAAGCGCGACTGCTGGCGATAGGAATCGGATTGCCAGCTTTGTCCACTGCTGTCAGCCTGACGTACGCCAAGCACATCGCTCAAATCACGAAACCCTTCGGTGGAGTAACGATACCCGGCGATGGAAAGCGTGGTATCCGTTGGGGTAAAGCTTTTGCTATAGGAGAGGTGCAGCATCCAGCCAGAGGTATCGCCTTCCGGCAGGCTGGCATGGGAAAAAGTGCTATCCAGGCCAAAAGCCCCCAGTGAGTTACTGTAGACCCCACCCAGCATCAAGGCCTGATAGCCATCAGCTAGCTGGTTGCCTGCGTTAAACGTCACCGAGTTGCTCAAACCATACTGCCAGGTCAACTCACTGAACAGATCGTTGTCGCCGATAAAGCGCGATCGCCCAAGGGTCGCCGAATAGCGTGAGGATCCGGGGCGCATGGATTGGGGAACGGCAGAGAATGGCACGGTGAAGGTGCTGACGCTACCATCGGCCTCGGTCACCACCACCGTGAGGTCACCGGAGAAGTTGGTGGCAAACAGATCGTCAATCGCAAAGGGACCCGGGGCCACCGTGGTTTCATACAGTTGGCTTTTACCCTGAAATACGGTCACTCTGGCGTTACTGTTGGCAATACCGCGCACCACAGGAGCATAGCCTCGCAGCGAGTCCGGCAGCATACGATCGTCCGACGTCATCCGAACGCCGCGAAACCCCAACCCGGCGAAGAAATGGCCGTCAGTAAAGCCTTCCCCCAGCAACACCTCACTGCGTAACGGCAGCACCGCCCGCTGAACATAGCGGCGGCTGGTCTCCCAATGGCTGCCAAGTTCATTATCAAAACGGAAGCTGGATTGCTGGCGGTAACGCCATAATCCCAGGTTAAAACCCCCGTTCATGTTGGCGAAGGTGGAGTTGAGATCCTTGGTCTGCCCCTGGCGGTAGTTGACGTGATATTGGTTAACGTTGTAGTTGAAAAACGCCATTGTTTCACCACTGCTTAGGCTGTCAGGGCTAACGCTGCCACGGGGTTTATGGTTCAGCAAACTTTGTGGAATGCTGAGATCCAGTCTCAGCTGTGACATATCGGCCTGAACCTGAATATCTTTAAGATCGCGTCCAGGTTGCAGGCAGCCTTCCGCAGGCACCGCCGGCACTTCCTTTAGGCCAAGACGCTCCAGCTGTTGCTGCTCAAAACAGGGCAATACGTGCCGATCGTCGCCCAGGACAAAGCGGATTTTGCTGCGTTCAACAAACACACCGTTAGTAAACAGTTCGACCTCATAAGTGCCTGGCGTCACCAGATCCTGTTGGTTGAACTGTTCGAGTTGCGTAGTGCTGAAAACGCTGCCACGCAGTAAATCGGCGTCGAAGGCGTAGTCGTCCGTCGCGCCTTGTGCCAGGGAGATCCCGCCCAGAGAGAGCAAAAAGAGGCCATAGCGGCAGCACGTTGATAGCAGAGACGGCAATGTGGGATAGTTTTTGAGCGACATCAGGACCTCCCTGTCCTTTTTTAGTGCGGCGTCTCTAGCGTTACGGGAACCTCTACCCCGTAGTCATTCATAACGCCGAGCTCCACTTTCAGCTTCCCTTTGGAGAACGCCGAACCTAGCGGCCAACTCACCTGCGAAAAAGGCGCGACCATATCGGCCGGTTCAATATGCAGGTTTTTATTGCCGCTTTTGGCATAGCTGATGCTGACGTAATAAGGCGTAGGATTACTGACCTGTAATGCATTGCCATTACGCTGGATACGCAACTGTTTGCCCGCCTGGTTGCCTTCTCCCGGCAGCCCTTCGGGCCGATAGAACACCTTCAGCCGATTGCTGACCAATAGCACCAGCTTGTTTTTATCCGTTTCGCTTTGTTTGACGGCTGGCACCTGGAGGAAGTTAAGGTGAAACAGGGATTCGCGGTCAGTCGGTAACCCTTTCCCGGTGTACATTAACCGTACCATTTGCCCGCTATGGGCATTCATCCGGAAAATCTGTGGCGATGCGATAAAGGGGGCATCGGCCGTTTCCGGCGTCGATTTGTCATTATCGATATCAAGCCAGACCTGGATCAGCGCCGGGGCAGCATCATCGTTGGTAAACTGCAGCGTCTTTTCGCGTGCCTGGGCCGGGTAAATCACTCGGTTGCCCAGCATGGTGACGCTGGCAGCAGCGCTATCGACAATCAGCAACGTCAGGCTGAACAGCAATGCCGCCCAACAAGAAAAGGTACGTGTGGTATACGCCATAAGAGAGACCAGTCAACAAGACTAATAACCCAGCACCCCTTAGCTTTTCGGGCAGTGCTGACATTATTGTGGGTAACAGGCTATTTCCCGCCATCGGGCTTGAGCCCGCTGGCGGAAACAACCTGGAGCGGCAGAGTGTTATTTATAGGTAATCGCATATTGTGCTGTGGCGATCACTGAACCTGCAGTCACCCCAGCCTCTTCGGCATAATAACGGGCAACCAGTTCTTGCGAGGTGGATGTCGCGCCGGTTGCCAGCGTCATTGCGCTGGTGGTGGCCGTTGAACCCGTAGCAAAGCTCAATGGCGTGGTGGCATCGCTATCCAACAGTTGAATAGAAACCTTGGTTGCATCACCGGTGTTACCCAGGTTGCCATTGGTGGTCGCGTTATTGCCCACAAATACCGTTTTGATGGAAGTGTCGCTGGTCGCGGTAGTACAACCGGTTACGTTAACGGTAAAGGTCGTTTCCCCAGCGGTGGCACCTTTGGTCGCGAGCGAGTTGGCCGCCACCGTCTGCAGTAACACCACCGGATTGGCTTCATTGCCGTTAATATTAACCGAGCAGGTTTGAGTACTAACTTCACCCTTGAATTGCACAGTGTTGGCAGAATCAGCCATGGAGGTACTAGAGAATGCAATTAAAGCGAGAGCCATCATTTTGATTTTCATAAGAATCCTTTTAATATACTTTTTCCAATAAAGCAGTCCTGGCAGTAAATATTTACTGGCTTAAACTCACTAAGAATATACATGTCACACCATCTTTCTCAGACGCCCTGTGGACATGTGAGATTATTCTAGCAAACCAAGATTTTTCTTAACAACTATTTTTTCGTAGCAATAGTAGCCAATAGATTGAACTTACATTTGGTAACACTTATTAAACCGGCATTATTGAAAAATTAAACCAATAAATATCAATAAGTTAAAAACACAAAAGAATTATTTTGTTATCATATGAAATATTTTGAAACAAATAGGTCTTTTTAGGGGTATTACCTGAAGTTAGGATTATTCCCAACATTTTAATAATTTAATGTCTTTGCTTAGGCCCTTATTGATTACTCAGTGACCAATCTGATATCAAAACTTGCTTCACCGGGCAGGAAAATATCACCACCAAACGGGACAATTCGCGCTGAAATAAATTTTCTCCGCCCAAGTCAAATCTTAAATCAATTATTGCGTTATGTTGCAGATTGGTGAATCTATTTAACGCAGGTAAAAAAAACGGAGAGTACCTTTACGGCACTCTCCGTTTGCTTACTGATTCGGTAACGAATCAAACCGTAATATTACTGACCTTTAACTTCTTTCAGGCCATTGAACGGTGCGCGGTTGCCCAGCGCTTCTTCGATACGGATCAGTTGGTTGTATTTAGCAACGCGGTCAGAACGGCTCATAGAACCGGTTTTGATCTGGCCAGCTGCAGTACCTACCGCCAGGTCAGCGATGGTCGCATCTTCGGTTTCACCTGAACGGTGAGAGATCACCGCAGTGTAGCCTGCGTCTTTCGCCATCTTGATTGCAGCCAGAGTTTCGGTCAGAGAACCGATCTGGTTGAATTTGATCAGGATGGAGTTAGCGATGCCTTTCTCGATGCCTTCTTTCAAGATCTTGGTGTTGGTCACGAACAGGTCGTCGCCCACCAGCTGGATTTTGTCGCCCAGTACTTTGGTCTGGTATGCGAAACCATCCCAGTCAGATTCGTCCAGACCGTCTTCGATAGACACGATTGGGTATTGCTTGGTCAGGTCTTCCAGGAAGTGAGTGAACTCTTCAGAAGTGAAGGCTTTGTTGCCTTCGCCGGCCAGAACATATTTGCCGTCTTTGTAGAATTCAGACGCTGCACAGTCCATAGCCAGAGTAATGTCTTTACCCAGCTCATAGCCTGCCGCTTTTACCGCTTCAGCGATAACAGCCAGCGCTTCGGCGTTAGAACCCAGGTTTGGCGCGTAGCCACCTTCGTCACCAACAGAAGTGCCCATGCCTTTAGACTTCAGCACTTTAGCCAGGGTGTGGAACACTTCAGAACCCATACGTACGGCTTCTTTCAGAGTTTTAGCGCCAACAGGCTGGATCATGAACTCTTGAATATCAACGTTGTTGTCTGCGTGCTCACCACCGTTGATGATGTTCATCATAGGCAACGGCATAGAGAATTTGCCTGGGGTGCCGTTCAGTTCAGCAATGTGCTCATACAGCGGCATACCTTTAGAGGCAGCAGCGGCCTTGGCAGCAGCCAGAGAAACAGCCAGGATGGCGTTAGCACCAAACTGGGATTTGTTCTCGGTACCGTCCAGATCGATCATGATCTTGTCGATGTTAGCCTGGTCTTTGGCATCTTTACCCACAACCGCCTGAGCGATTGGGCCATTTACTGCGGCAACGGCTTTCAGTACGCCTTTACCCAGGAAACGAGACTTGTCACCGTCACGCAGTTCCAGTGCTTCACGGGAACCGGTAGAAGCACCTGACGGCGCTGCAGCCAGACCGACGAAACCGCCTTCCAGATGAACTTCGGCTTCAACAGTTGGGTTGCCGCGTGAGTCGATGATTTCACGACCGATGACTTTAATGATTTTGGACATTAGGTTTTCCTCAGACAAGTTAAACTAAAACTCCAGACAAACAACGCGCGGTTTTGGCCGCGCGTTGCTTACTAAAACTCTTATTTCACCTGACGCTTCTGGTGCTCACCAGCTGCCTTGACAAAGCCAGCGAACAACGGATGTCCATCACGCGGCGTCGACGTAAATTCCGGATGGAACTGACAAGCCACAAACCACGGATGATCAGGCAATTCAATAATCTCAACCAGCTTGTTATCCGCAGAACGACCTGCCACACGCATACCCGCGGCTTCGATCGGCTTCAACAGCATGTTGTTGACTTCGTAACGGTGACGGTGACGTTCCACGATGGTTGGTTCGCCGTACATCTTGCGCACCAGGCTGTTGTCGGTCAGGTGGCATTGCTGGCCACCGACGCGCATCGTGCCGCCCAGATCGCTTTCTTCGGTACGGACTTCGACGTTGCCGTCTTCGTCACGCCACTCGGTGATCAATGCGACAACCGGGTACTTACAGTCTGGCACAAATTCGGTGGAGTTAGCATTTTCCATCCCCGCCACGTTGCGCGCAAACTCCATCAACGCCACCTGCATACCCAGGCAAATACCCAGATAAGGAATTTTGTTTTCACGCGCGTAGCGTGCGGTCATCACCTTGCCTTCCACGCCACGATAGCCAAAGCCGCCAGGGATCAGGATTGCATCCAGATCTTTCAGCACTTCAACGCCGCGGGTTTCAACATCCTGCGAATCGATCAGCTTGATGTTGACGGTCAGACGGTTTTTCAAGCCACCGTGCTTGAGCGCTTCGATCACCGACTTGTAAGCATCTGGCAGTTCGACATATTTGCCGACCATCCCGATGGTCACTTCGCCGCCTGGATTGGCTTCTTCGTAGATCACCTGCTCCCACTCGCCCAGATTGGCTTCCGGCGGTGTCAGGCTGAATCGTTTACAAATATAATCATCCAAGCCCTGAGATTTCAAGAGGCCTGGGATTTTATAAATGGAATCAACGTCTTTCAGGGAGATAACCGCTTTTTCCGGTACGTTACAGAAAAGAGCGATTTTAGCGCGTTCATTAGCAGGAACTGCGCGATCGGAACGGCAGATCAGCACATCTGGCTGAATACCGATGGAAAGCAGCTCTTTTACCGAATGCTGGGTAGGTTTGGTTTTCACTTCACCCGCGGCAGCCAGGTATGGCACCAGCGTCAAATGCATGTACAGAGTGTGCTCACGGCCCACTTCGACGGCCATCTGACGAATGGCTTCCAGGAACGGCAGGGATTCGATATCGCCGACGGTGCCGCCGATTTCGACCAGCACCACATCGTGGCCTTCGCCGCCTTCGATAATGCGTTCTTTAATGGCGTTGGTGATGTGTGGGATCACCTGTACGGTGGCACCCAAGTAGTCGCCACGGCGCTCTTTGCGCAGCACGTCGGAGTAGATACGCCCGGTGGTGAAGTTGTTACGACGCGTCATTTTGGTACGGATGAAGCGCTCGTAGTGACCCAGATCCAGATCGGTTTCTGCCCCGTCTTCGGTGACGAAAACTTCCCCATGCTGAATCGGGCTCATGGTGCCCGGATCCACGTTGATGTACGGGTCCAGTTTCATGATGGTAACGTTGAGGCCACGGGCTTCAAGAATAGCCGCCAAGGAGGCTGCGGCAATGCCTTTACCCAGAGAGGATACGACCCCGCCGGTTACAAAAATATAGTTAGTTGTCATGCTGAACCTGAGAGTTTAGGTTTAAAGACGATGGAAGAACCAAGACGGGAAAGTAGTATACCCGAACCTCTCTTGACCTACAAACGATCGTTTTACCTGCCATCATCTCTGCCACCCTCGTGAGTTCATCCCGGTTTAATCGTTCGGCCCCTGTTTTAGAGCCTTTTAGAAACAATGAGTTAGCGTAAAAAACTGCGTGCAAACCGACTTTTGATGCAATAAAACACCTTAGATTTCAGTTTGTTGAGCTTTTCTGCCGGTTAAACCAGATTCAGCAATCCACAACTCGAGCTTAACCGTTTCAGCTTGAGTAAATATTGTCGCCGATCAAACAAGCGACACAGTTAGGACAACGCGATGAGCAATTAGTTTTCCAGGCGTTTGACCTGCTGCCAGGCCTCTTCCATCTGCTCCAACGTGGCTTCCTGCATTGTCAGACCGCGGCTTTGCACGATCTCCTCAACCTGGCGGAAACGGCGTTCAAACTTGCGGTTGGCCACCTGCAACGCCTTTTCCGCTTTATGCCCCAGATGGCGGGAAAGATTGACCGTGGCAAACAGCAGATCGCCAATCTCCTCTTCCAGCTTCTGCTCGTCTACCACCGCTTGCTGGGCTTCGTGCATCACTTCATCCAGCTCTTCATACACTTTGCCTACGACCGGCCCCAAGGTGTTCCAGTCGAAGCCGACCGCGGCACAGCGCTTCTGGATTTTATGAGCCTTCATCAGCGCCGGTAAGGCGTTGGGAATATCATCCAGCGCCGAGTGCAGCGCTTTCTCTGCCCGTTCACCGGCCTTCAACTGCTCCCAGCGGGCGGAAACCGCCGCGCTGTCTGCCGCCTCAGCCTCACCGAAGATATGCGGGTGACGGCGTTCCAGCTTATCGCTGATGGCGTTGCACACCTGATCGAAGTCAAACAGCCCCTGCTCCTGCCCCATCTGGGCATAAAACACCACCTGGAACAGCAGATCGCCCAGTTCATCACGCAGCTCGGCATAGTCCTGGCGCTCAATGGCGTCCAGCACTTCGTAGGTTTCTTCCAGGGTGTAAGGCGCGATGGTGGCGAAGGTCTGCTTACGATCCCACGGGCAACCCACCTGCGGATCGCGCAGGGTTTTCATAATGGTCAGCAGGCGTTGTAACGGCATAGGTTGGGTCATGTTGAGTCTCTGAATAATTAGGCTCACCACGTAGGGGCGCCGCATGCTGCGCCCGTTCCATTGATATCTGAATGGGCGCGGCATGCAGCGCCCCTACATTGGGAACCGGGTGCAACATTGTCAGTATGCTGCCCCTTGAGCAAAAAAGAAAAATCAAGCGCCGTGCAGGCGTTTGGCGTCGATAACGTCGGGCAGTTGATTGAGCTTGGCCAGCACGCGGCCCAGCACCACCTGGTTATAGATTTCGATGTCCATATCGATGGTGGCCAGCTGCTTTTTGGTGTCGCTGCGGCTGGCGACGCCCAATACGTTGACCTTCTCGTTGGCCAGGATAGTGGTGATATCACGCAGCAAACCGCTGCGATCGTTGGCCACGACGCGCACCACCAGCGAATAACCGCTGGAGTAGCTTTCCCCCCAGACCGCATCCACGATACGTTCCGGCGCGTGAGACTGTAGCTCCGCCAGTTGATCGCAATCCGCACGGTGGATCGAGATCCCGCGCCCCTGGGTGATAAAGCCGACAATGTCGTCACCCGGGATCGGCTGGCAGCAGCGGGCAATGTGGTGCATCAGATTGCCGACGCCTTCGACCACCACACGGCCATTATCTTTGCTGCGGGCCGAGGTTGCCGGGGCTTTCTGCTGGGTCAGTTGGCGTAACGCTTCGCGATCCTGCTCCTCGGCGCTAGGCTTGTTGAGCTTGCCCTGCAGGAAGTTCACCATCTGGTTGAGACGGATATCGCCGCCGCCAATGCTCGCCAACACTTCATCCAACGAGTTGACGTTATAACGTGGGATCAGCAGCTTTTCGGCTTCCCGCAGGCTGATACCGAGGTGTTCCAGCTCGTTGTCCAACATCTGCCGCCCGGCCAGGATGTTTTTATCGCGATCCTGCTTGCGGAACCAGTTGTGGATCTTGGAGCGCCCACGGCTGGTGGTGACATAGCCCAGGTTAGGGTTCAGCCAGTCACGGCTCGGGTTCGGCTGCTTCTGAGTGATGATTTCAATCTGATCGCCCATCTGCAACTGGTAGGTAAACGGCACGATACGGCCGCCGATCTTGGCACCGATACAGCGGTGACCGACGTCGCTGTGGATATGGTAGGCAAAGTCCAGCGGCGTGGAGCCGGCTGGCAGATCCACCACGTCGCCCTTCGGCGTAAACACGTAGACGCGATCGTCGAACACCTGGCTGCGCACTTCGTCGAGCATTTCGCCCGAGTCCGCCATCTCTTCCTGCCAGGCGATCAGCTTACGCAGCCAGGCAATACGTTCTTCGTAGCCGGAACGCGCCGTAACCACCGCGCCTTCTTTGTATTTCCAGTGTGCAGCGACGCCCAGCTCGGCATCTTCGTGCATCTGGCGGGTGCGGATCTGGATCTCCAGCGTTTTGCCACGCGGCCCGAGCACCACGGTATGGATCGACTGATAGCCGTTCGGTTTCGGGTTGGCGACGTAGTCGTCAAACTCATCCGGCAGATGGCGGAAATGGGTATGGACGATGCCTAACGCCGCATAGCAATCCTGCAGGCGCTCCACCACTACGCGCACCGCACGCACGTCGAACAGCTCGTCGAACGCCAGCGATTTCTTCTGCATCTTGCGCCAGATGCTGTAAATGTGTTTCGGGCGGCCATAAATGTCCGCCTTGATGCCTTCGATCTCCATCGCGCTATGCAATGAAGCCACGAAGTCATCAATAAACTGCTCGCGATCGATACGGCGTTCATGCAGCAGCTTGGCAATGCGTTTGTATTCATCGGGATGCAGATAGCGGAAGCAGAAATCTTCCAGTTCCCATTTCAACTGGCCAATGCCGAGGCGGTTGGCCAGCGGGGCGTAGATATTGGAACACTCTTTGGCCGCCAGCACGCGTTCGTCTTCCGGCGCATCCTTCACTTCACGCAGGTGGGCAATGCGCTCTGCCAGCTTGATCACCACGCAGCGGAAATCTTCCACCATCGCCAGCAGCATGCGGCGCACGTTATCGACCTGCTCGGAGCCCATCGAGTCGTTGTGGGTGGCTTTCAGTTGGCGGATGGCGTCCATATCGCGTACGCCATGCACCAGGGAGGTAATGCCGGCACCGAACTCTTCGGTGAGGGTGGCTTCAGGAACGATCGCCGCGTCTACCAACGGGAACAGCAGCGCCGCGCGCATACTGTCGTTATCCATGCTGAGGGTCGAGAGGATCTCCACCATCTCCAGGCCACGCCATAGCAGCAACGGCGCATCGGGATGGTCTTTCGTCTGCTGTTCACAGTAACGCCAGGTTGCGGCTAATCGCTCACCTGACTGCGGGTTGGGCAACCCCAGGCTGGCTATCCAGTCATCAAGCGCGAATTCACCCGCCGTATTCAGATGTGCAGTTCTTACCGCGACCATAACTTCTCCCTACTTTTTCCGCGACCCGTGGATAAACAGCGCCATGGATTCAAGATGCCCCGTGTGCGGGAACATATCCAACATCCGCACACGCGCAAGACGATAACCGGCGTCCAGCAACACTTTGCTGTCGCGTGCCAATGTCGTGGGGTTACAGGATATATACACCACGCGCTCTGGCGCCAGTTTTACAATATGTGACATCACCCCAGCCGCACCTGCGCGGGCTGGATCCAGCATCACCTTATCAAATCCCTGTGCTGCCCATGGTTGTCGCGCAACGTCATCTTCCAGATTTTCATGGAAAAAGGAGACATTACTGAGCCTATTCCTATCGGCATTATATTGCCCATTCGCTACCAGCGTGGCAACACCTTCAATCCCGACCACCGCCTTGGCCCGCTTGGCCAGCGGCAAGGTAAAGTTGCCCATGCCACAAAACAGATCCAATATGCGATCATTGGGCTCAATCTCGAGCCATTCAAGGGCCTGAGCCACCATTTGCTGATTTACCGCATCATTTACCTGAATAAAATCGCGCGGATTGAAGTCTAAGCGTAGCCCGTCAACCTGATAATACGGCGCTTCACCGCACAGTTTTTCCAGCCGAACGCTGTCCGGTGCCAAATAAACGGCGGTGCCATTTTGCTGGGCAAACTGCTGCAAAGCCTGACGATCGCCCTGCTTGAGCGCATCCAGGTGGCGCAACACCAGCACCGGTCCGTTATCCGCCAACACCAGCTCCGCATGGCCCAGACGCTGCACGGCCTGCAAGCCGCTCAGGCATTGATACAGCGGCACCAGCAGCCGTTCCAGTTCCGGTGCCAATACCGGGCACTGCTTCACCGCCACCAGATCGGACGAGGCGGCCTGGTGAAAACCCATCAGCAAACGGTGCTGCTGGGGTTGCCACTGTAACCCCAGCCGCGCCCGCCGACGGTAGCCATATTGTGGCCCGGCAATCACCGGTTCCTGTTGCGGCGTCACCCCAGTTTCGCGGCAGATCAAGCGCCCCAGCGCCGCCGCCTTGCTTTGCTGTTGCAGCGCCTCGGAGACATGCTGCTGTTGGCAACCGCCGCACACACCAAAGTGTGGGCAGCGCGGCTCAACACGTTGTATGCTGCAATTTAACAGTTGCCTGAGTTGACCTTTGGCGAACTGTCGTTTGTCCTGCGTTAACTGGATTTCGGCCTGTTCCCCCGGTAAAACTCCGGGGACAAATACCGCTTTGCCTTCATGGCGCGCCACTCCCTGGCCAAATGGATCGAGGTCCGTTACCGTCACCGTGAATATTTGTGAAGCTTGCCGGGTCGTCACGCGGCGTTTCGGAGAGTAGAATTGCGCCATAATTATTGATTGTGTGTTGGTTAATTCAGCTTAAGATTAGCCTCCAATTCTCCCACATTGGAATCCCATGACCAAATACAGCTTGCGCGCGCGCATGATGATCCTGATCCTGGCACCGACTTTATTGATCGGTCTGCTGCTCAGCACCTTCTTTGTAGTGCACCGCTACAACGAGCTGCAGGAGCAATTGGTCGATGCCGGTGCCAGCATCATCGAACCTCTGGCCGTCGCCAGCGAATATGGCATGACCTTCCGCAGCCGTGAGTCGGTGCGGCAACTGGTCAGCCTGCTGCATCGCCGCCATTCGGATATCGTCCGGGCGATCACCGTGTTTGATGCGCAGAACAACCTGTTTGTCACCTCCAACTATCATCACAATTATACCCAGTTGCAGTTACCCAAAGGTGTGCCGGTGCCCACCGATATGATGCTGACCCGGCGCGGCGATTCACTGATCCTGCGCACGCCAATCCTGTCGGAGTCGCAGTTCCCGGACGAAGGCACCAGCGAGGAGGCACATCCCGACAGCAATCTCGGCTATGTGGCGATCGAGCTGGATCTGCAATCGGTACGCCTGCAGCAATATAAAGAGGTGTTCGTTTCTACCCTGCTGCTGTTGTTGTGTATGTGTATTGCCATTCTGTTTGCCTACCGCCTGATGCGCGACGTCACCGGCCCGATCCGCAATATGGTCAACACCGTCGACCGTATCCGCCGGGGCCAGTTAGATAGCCGGGTCGAAGGCTTTATGCTCGGCGAGCTGCAAATGCTGAAAAACGGCATCAACTCGATGGCGATGTCGCTGACCGCCTATCACGAGGAGATGCAGCAGAACATCGACCAAGCCACCTCCGATCTGCGTGAAACGCTGGAACAAATGGAGATCCAGAACGTTGAGCTGGATCTGGCGAAGAAACGCGCGCAGGAAGCCGCCCGTATCAAATCGGAATTCCTGGCCAATATGTCCCATGAGCTGCGTACTCCGCTCAACGGGGTGATCGGCTTTACCCGCCAGACGCTGAAAACCGACCTGAGCGCCACCCAGACCGACTATCTGCAAACTATCGAACGCTCGGCCAACAACCTGCTGACCATCATCAACGACGTGCTGGACTTCTCCAAGCTGGAGGCTGGCAAGCTGATCCTGGAACACATTCCGTTCTCGCTGCGTGAAACGCTGGATGAGGTGCTGGTATTGCTGGCCCCTAGCGCACACGACAAAGGGTTGGAGCTTACCCTGGATGTGCAAAACGATGTGCCAGAGCAGGTGATTGGCGATTCACTGCGGCTACAGCAGGTGATCACCAATTTGCTCGGCAATGCAGTGAAGTTTACCGAAACCGGCAATATCGATATCCGCGTCGAGCTACGTAACCAGTTGGAACGCCAAGTGGAGCTGGAAGTGCAGATCCACGATACCGGCATCGGGATTTCTGAACGCCAGCAATCGCAGCTGTTCCAGGCCTTCCGCCAGGCAGATGCCAGCATCTCGCGCCGCCATGGCGGTACTGGGCTGGGCCTGGTGATCACCCAGAAGCTGGTGAAAGAGATGGGGGGGGATATCAACTTCCACAGCCAACTCAACCGTGGCTCAACCTTCTGGTTCCACATCACCCTCGATCTCAACGAAGGCATGTTGTCGCTGCCACCTAGTCTACCGGATTTGCGCGGTAAGACGTTGGCCTATATCGAAGCCAACCCAACGGCGGCCCAGGCAACACTGAATATGTTGAGCGTCACCCATTTGGTGGTAACCCATTCGCCAACCCTGGGGCAATTGCCGAAAAATCATTATGACTTCCTGTTGGCAGGCGTACCGATCCCTTATCGGGATGCTAACGGCCAGCATCGAGACAAGCTGCTGGAGTCGCTGAAACTTGCCGATCGGGTGATCCTGGCGGTGCCTAGCCAGTCGCAGATCGATGCCGAAAAAATGAAAAAGCTGGGCGCTATCGGCTGCCTGACCAAACCGATCAGCAGTAATCGCCTGTATCCGTTACTGCGTCTGGAGGCCCCGCTGCGTCAGAACGCGCCAAAGGTACATAGACGCTTACCGCTGACGGTGATGGCAGTCGATGATAACCCGGCCAACCTGAAGCTGATCGGTGCCTTGCTGGCCGAGCAGGTAGAAAAGACGCTGCTGTGCGAAAGCGGTGAGGAAGCCATCGTGCTGGCACGTGATAACGTGCTGGATATGATCCTGATGGATATTCAGATGCCGAACATTGACGGCATCCGCGCCAGTGAGCTGATCCGCCAGATGCCGCATCACAACTCCACGCCGATCGTCGCCGTAACCGCCCATGCAGTGAGCGGCGAGCGCGAACACCTGTTGCAGGCCGGCATGGATGACTATCTGGCCAAGCCGATTGACGAAGCCATGCTGACACGGGTGCTCTCCCGTTATCACACCGTCGAACTTGAACCAGAGGCAGCCCAGCCGCGTAGCCCGGCTGAACCACCGTTATCGCTGGATTGGCCGTTGGCATTGCGCCAGGCCGCCAATAAAGAGGATCTGGCGCGCGATCTGTTGCAGATGCTGATCGAGTTCCTGCCGCAGGTCAGCGATCGGGTAAAAGCCGTGCTGGAAGGAGAAGAGGACGACACCATTCTCGATCTGATCCACAAGCTGCACGGCAGTTGCAGCTACAGCGGCGTTCCGCGCCTGAAGCAACTCTGCTTCTATCTTGAGCAGCAACTGCGTCAGGGTGTCAGCAACGGTGATTTAGAACCGGAATGGCTGGAGCTGTTGGATGAGATTGAGCTGGTGGAGACGGAAGCGAAGTTCCAGTTGGGGTAAGCTAGACGCCCCTCACCCTAACCCTCTCCCACAGGGAGAGGGGACCGATCGAGCTCGCTATTTGTTGCAGAAACTTACCTGACCATGGCACTAAACCCACTACCTTTTACCCAGCTAACAGATTAACACAGCACCTTGCCACAACTCCGAACAGCTCCCACATGCCAAAGAAAAACATGCGGCTAAAAAAACCTTAATTGGTGTTCAATATTACTAGACCACATCATTTACCCAGCTAACAGATTGAGCACCGCACCTTGCCACAACTCCGGACAGCTCCCTCTCCCTACGGGCTGAGGAATCCCCACTAATTTTTTCTTAGTGGTTTCAGAGAATTAGAGCGAGTGTTTTACGATCAATCCGTTCCATTTTGTTCGTAAATTGGCAGTGAGAGAATGACGAACCACTTCTTCTCGTCTGCTTGAGGCTATTTTTTAGTCCTGTTTTGGGTAAAAAACAGCCTATTTCTCGTCTCAATTTTTCTGGGGATTCCTCAGCCCTACGGGAGAGGGTTGGGGTGAGGGGCGTCACCTTAACTAACCAGTACTCTGCTGCCCCTATCGCGTAACCTCTGCCTTGGCCAACTTTTCGTAATAACACGCCAGTGCGCTGTGATCGGCATTGCCCAGACCATCGGCGCGCAGAGCCTGCATCATTTCCATCACCGCAGCGGTCAGTGGTAGCTGTGCCCCCACGCCATGGGAGGTATCCAGCGCGTTGGCCAGATCCTTGATGTGCAAGTCAATGCGGAAACCCGGTTTGAAATTGCGATCCATCACCATCGGTGCCTTGGCTTCCAACACCGTGCTGCCCGCCAGCCCACCGCGGATCGCCTGGAAAACCAAATCTGGATTAACCCCGGCCTTGGTCGCCAACACCAGCGCCTCGGACATGGCCGCTATATTGAGCGCCACGATCACCTGATTCGCCAGCTTGGTGACGTTGCCAGCGCCAATATCGCCGGTATGCACCACCGAACCGGCCATGGTTTTCATCACTTCAAAACAGCGATCAAACACCTCTTTATCACCGCCCACCATCACCGACAATGTGGCATCGATCGCCTTAGGCTCACCGCCGCTCACCGGTGCATCCAGCATGGCAATCTGTTTGGTAGCCAGTGCTTCGCTGATTTCACGGCTTGCCAATGGAGCAATAGAGCTCATGTCTATCAGCACGCTCCCCGCTTTGGCTCCCTCAATAAGGCCATTTTCTCCCAATGCCACTTCCCGCACCTGCGGTGAGTTAGGCAACATGGTGATCACGATATCACTCAGTGCGGCCACCGCCTTTGGCGTGGCGGCAACATCGGCACCCAGTGCGGCCAGTTCAGCCACCGCTTCGGCATTGCGGTCCATCACCACCAGCGAATAACCCGCCTGCAGCAGGTTTTTACTCATGGGTTTCCCCATAATTCCCAAGCCAATAAATCCAATTTTCATCCCGTTCTCCTTATTCAACACCCTGTTTAAACCGATCGCACAAGGCCTGCGTGGCCGTGCGGAATACACCAAGATCGCTACCAACGGCCACGAACCTGGCTCCCCATTCCAGATAACGGCGAGCATCAGCCTCAGCCGGTGCCAAAATGCCACTGGCTTTACCGTGCGCGCTGGCACGCTCGAAAATATGACGGATCACCGCCTGCACCTCCGGGTGGTTTGGCTGGCCGAGATACCCCAAAGCGGCGGAAAGATCCCCCGGCCCGACAAAGATGCCGTCAACGCCCTCAACGCCAGCTATCGCATCCAGATTATCGACCCCCTGCTGGCTTTCGATCTGCACCAGCACCGCAATCTGCTGGTTGATCTGGGCGAAATAGTCCGGCACAGTGCCGTAACCGTTGCTGCGGTGTGACACAGAGACCCCACGGATCCCCGCAGGGGGATAACGCGTCGACGCTACCGCCTGTTGTGCCTGCTCGGCACTTTCCACAAACGGGATCAGAAAGTTATAGAAACCGATATCCAGCAGGCGTTTGATAATCACCGGTTCGTTGCAGGGCGGGCGTACCACTGCGGCGCTAGGGCTGCCCTTCAGCGCCATCAGTTGCGGTACGAAAGTGCCAATGTCATTCGGCGCATGCTCGCCATCCAGCACCAGCCAGTCAAAACCGGCCAGCCCCAAGACTTCGGTAGAGATCGGGTTGGCAAGCGCAGACCAGCAGCCGATCAGGGTTTCACCCGCGAGCAACGATTGGCGAAAAGGGTTATGGCAGCTCTTCATGAGATTTCCTCTGTAGACGGATTAACGCACCAGGCACGGGCGTTTGTTATCAAAGATCCAGCCAGGGATGAGGTACTGCATACCCTGCGCGTCGTCGCGTGCTCCAAGCCCGTGTTTCTGGTAAAGCTCATGGCCCTGCATCAAACGATCCCGATCCAGCTCGATCCCCAATCCTGGCCGTTGTGGAACCTGTACGCGGCCACCGACAATCTGCAGCGGTTCCCGCGTCAGCCGTTGGTTGCCCTCCTGCCAGATCCAATGGGTGTCGATCGCCGCAATGTTGCCGGGTGCCGCAGCGGCCACATGGGTGAACATCGCCAACGAGATATCGAAGTGGTTATTGGAGTGTGAGCCCCAGGTCAGGCCGAACTCATGGCACATCTGCGCAACGCGCACCGATCCCTGCATGGTCCAGAAATGAGGGTCCGCCAATGGGATATCCACCGACTGCAACTGCAGCGTATGCCCCATCTGCCGCCAATCCGTGGCGATCATATTGGTCGCGGTAGGTAGGCCGGTGGCACGGCGGAACTCAGCCATCACTTCCCGCCCGGAGAAGCCCTGCTCTGCCCCGCAAGGATCTTCGGCATAGGCCAGCACGTTACGCAGCTGTTTGCCGATCACGATCGCCTCCTTCAGCGACCAGGCGCCGTTGGGATCGAGCGTAATACGTGCCTGAGGAAAACGCTGCGCCAACGCCGTGACGGCTTCGGCCTCTTCACTGCCCGCCAATACGCCGCCCTTTAGCTTGAAATCGTTGAAGCCGTACTTATCAAAAGCCGCTTCTGCCAGGCGCACAATGCTTTGCGGCGTCAGCGCTTGTTCATGACGCAGGCGATACCAGTCGCAGGCATCATCCGGCTGGCTCTGGTAAGGCAGCGGCGTTTTGTTGCGATCGCCGACATAAAACAGATAACCCAGCATTTCCACCGAGTCACGCTGCTGCCCATCCCCTAACAGGGCAGCTACCGGCACATCAAGGAATTGCCCCAGCAGATCCAGCATCGCCGCTTCAATGCCGGTCACCACGTGGATGGTGGTACGCAAATCGAAGGTTTGTAGGCCGCGCCCGCTGGCATCCCGATCGGCAAAGCGTTCGCGCACCCGGTTCATCACGTTCTTGTATTCCCCCAGGGTTTTGCCAACCACCAGGGACTGAGCCTCTTCCAGGGTCTGGCGGATTTTCTCGCCACCAGGGATCTCCCCTAGCCCGGTGTTACCGGCGTTATCCTGCAAGATCACGATATTACGGGTGAAGAATGGGGCGTGAGCGCCGCTGAGATTGAGCAGCATGCTGTCGTAACCGGCCACCGGTACAACCTGCATGGCAGTAATTTTTGGT
This sequence comes from Serratia sp. T13T92, assembly GCF_047530105.1. Classification (NCBI taxonomy): domain Bacteria; kingdom Pseudomonadati; phylum Pseudomonadota; class Gammaproteobacteria; order Enterobacterales; family Yersiniaceae; genus Serratia; species Serratia sp. T13T92. Next base: position 99,323 of record NZ_JBLJAK010000002.1, read on the forward strand.
GCTGTAGTCATAAAGATGTCCTCAAAATTTTGGGTTCAATTGCCAAACTCGCCGCCGTGTCACTGCCTGCTGGCCTTGGCCATCGGTTTCAGTTCGATACGCTTGATATCCCCCACGATGAACAGGTAGCTGGCCACCGCCAACAGTGCATGGATCCCGACGTAGACCAGCGCGCCGTTAAACGATCCGGTGGTACCAATGATGTAGCCGATGGCGATCGGCGTGACGATGCCGGAGATATTTCCGAACATATTGAACAGGCCACCGCTCAGGCCGCTGATCTCTTTGGGGGCGGTATCTGCCATCACTGCCCACCCCAGCGCGCCCAGCCCCTTGCCGAAGAACGCGGCGGCCATGATGCCCACTACCATCCACTCGGTTTCAACGTAGTTGCAGAAGATCATCGACATCGACAACAGCATGCCCAGCACGATCGGCGTTTTACGGGCGAAGGTCAGCGACTGGGTACGGCGCATCAGGTAGTCGGAAATCACGCCGCCGAGCACCCCACCGACAAAACCACAAATGGCCGGAACCGAGGCGACAAAGCCAGCCTTGAGGATCGACATCCCCCGCGCCTGCACCAGATACACCGGGAACCAGGTGATAAAGAAATAGGTCAGCGCATTGATGCAGTACTGGCCGATATAGACGCCAATCATCATGCGTGATTGCAGCAGCTGCTTGATCTGGAACCACTTCTCGCCTTTGACCTTCACCTGTGTGGCCTGTTTCTGATCCATATTGATCAAGGCACCGCCGGCTTCGATATAGTCCAGTTCGGCCTGATTGATGCTGGGGTGGTCTTTGGGATTGTGCAGCACCTTAAGCCAGACAAAGCTCAGGATGATGCCCAGCCCCCCCATAAAGAAGAACACGTGCGACCAGCCAACGGCATGCGTCAGCCAGCCCATGATCGGTGCGAAGATCACCGTGGCAAAGTATTGGGCCGAGTTGAAGATTGATACCGCCGTGCCACGTTCATGGGCAGGGAACCAGGCGGCGACAATCCGGCTGTTACCGGGGAATGACGGTGCTTCTGCCAGGCCAACCAGGAAGCGCAGCGCAAACAGCGCTATCACGATGCCAAAACCGCTGAAGATATCCACGAAGCCTTGCAGCAAGGTAAACAGCGACCAGATGAAGATGCTCCAGAAGTAGACCCGTTTGGAGCCGAAGCGATCCAGTAACCAGCCACCGGGGATCTGGCCAATTACATAGGCCCAGGAAAACGCCGAAAAGATATAACCCATTCCAACCGGATCGAGGCCAATATCCTGAGCCATTGCAGTACCGGCAATAGAAAGCGTGGCACGATCGCCATAGTTGAATGAGGTGACGATAAACAGCATTACCACGATCCAGTAACGCTTATTGGTTCGCTTGATGGCACTGTTGGCAGCGCTGATAGTAGACATGGTGCTCTCCTGCATTACTATATTCATCCTGAAAAACCGCTAAAAATATCTCAGAACGAAAGGTTTAAATTAAATTGCAGCCTTTTTTGAGCAGTTCGATTAATACGGCATCGGCAATTTTTAAACGCATTAACGCTTGGTGGAGAAAAGTATAGGGAACCGACTGCCGGGACTCATCGGGCAAATAACCCAATAACAGGGCTAATATGGCGGCTTATTTATGGCGTATGCCCAATCGGGCGCGGGCTGGTTCACGGTTCCCGCGGTTGCGTGAGCTATCTCACAGCGGATTAGCACAATGCCAAAGATTGACCTCTGGAAAACGCCAAATCTAGGTCATTTGCATAATGCCCGACACAATAGCGAATGTTATGCTTTTTGCTGAGCCAGTCTTTCGATTATTACCCACGGCGTACATAAATCAGAGTACGTGAGGTTTCACTATGTCCGAATATGCAGTTGGCAGTATTAAAGCATTACCGCGCTATATTCAGGTTCATCGGCAAGATAACGTCGCCATTGTGGTTAATGACCATGGGTTGCCTAAAGGGGCAAGCTTCCCTTGCGGTCTGATATTATTGGAGCATATTCCCCAAGGGCATAAAGTTGCGCTGCAAGATATTCCTCAAAACGGCACTATTTTGCGCTATGGCGAAGTGATTGGCTTTGCCGCACGGGATATTCGCCGTGGTAGTTGGATTGATGAATCGCTGGTGCTGCTGCCTCCGGCACCCGAGTTGGCCAGCCTGCCACTCGCCAACAATGTACCCCAGGCATTACCGCCCCTGGAAGGTTATACCTTTGAAGGCTACCGTAATGCCGATGGCAGCGTTGGCAGCAAGAACCTGTTGGCTATCACCACCAGCGTGCACTGCGTGGCCGGTGTGGTGGATTATGTGGTGAAAATCATTGAGCGCGACCTACTGGTGAAATACCCCAACGTCGACGGAGTGGTGGGTCTGAATCATCTCTATGGCTGCGGCGTCGCTATCAATGCTCCCGCCGCGGTGGTCCCTATCCGCACCCTACATAATCTGGCGCTCAACCCAAACTTTGGCGGCGAAGTGATGGTGGTGGGGCTAGGCTGCGAAAAGTTGCAGCCGGAACGCCTGCTGCAGGGAACCCCAGATGTCCAACCCATTACCGTGGACGAAAGCCGGATTGTGCGCCTGCAGGATGAGAAGCACGTTGGGTTTCAGGCCATGGTGGCCGATATTCTGGCCGTTGCAGAGCAGCACCTGCAACGCCTGAACCGTCGCCAGCGGGAAACCGTGCCGGCCTCAGAGCTGGTGGTGGGGATGCAATGTGGCGGTAGCGATGCCTTTTCCGGGGTGACGGCTAACCCGGCGGTAGGTTTTGCTTCCGACCTGCTGGTACGCTGCGGGGCAACCGTGATGTTCTCAGAAGTCACCGAAGTGCGTGATGCCATCCACCTGTTAACCCCACGGGTCGCCGATCAACACGTTGGCAAGCGCTTACTGGAGGAGATGGCCTGGTATGACGATTACCTCAACCAAGGGCAAACCGATCGCAGCGCCAACCCTTCACCCGGCAATAAGAAAGGCGGTTTGGCCAACGTGGTAGAAAAGGCATTAGGCTCAATTGCCAAATCTGGCAGTAGCGCGATTGTCGAAGTGCTCTCCCCTGGTCAACGCCCCAGCAAACGTGGGCTGATTTATGCCGCCACTCCCGCCAGCGACTTTGTTTGCGGCACGCAGCAGTTGGCTTCCGGCATTACGGTGCAAGTGTTCACTACCGGCCGGGGAACCCCTTACGGCCTGACTGCCGTACCGGTGATCAAAATGGCAACGCGCAGCGCGCTGGCTGAACGCTGGCACGATCTGATCGATATCAACGCCGGAACTATCGCCACCGGGGAGGCGACCATTGAGCAGGTGGGCTGGCAACTGTTTGAACTGATCCTGGATATCGCCAGCGGCCGCAAGCAAACCTGGTCAGATCGATGGGGTTTGTTCAACGCGTTGGCGGTATTTAACCCAGCGCCTGTTACTTGAGTGCAACGCCCCTCTCCCCAGGGAGAGGGAACCGAATGAGCCACTGTTTCACTTCTTAGCGGGACCTCGATCCCGTATTAGCTGGTGGTTTAATTACCGCGACACCTGAAGGTTGAGGCTGGCGGACAGCTAGGCTAGTCTTCATCCAGCTGTAACCCCACATACAGCAAGAGGCGAGCATCGAAATTGGCGAGGTTCAACCCAGTCAGCTCGGAAATGCGATTGAGACGATACTCCAGCGTATTGCGGTGAATATAGAGTGCCTTGGCGGTCGCGGTGGGCTGCACATTATTCAGGAACCAGGCATTTAAGGTACGCAATAACAATCCATTTCCGTCCATGGCCTTTAAACGCTCCAACGGCCGAGCCAGCTCATCCGCCTGCCAACCGCTACGCAGGCTGCCCAGCAACACCGGCAGCATCAGATCCTGATAATAATAGGCCCACCGCCCAGGCATGCGCTGCTTGCCAACGGCCATGGTGGTACGCGCAGTGCGGTAGGAACGCACCAGGCTGCCTGGGCCAATGAAATAGTTGCCGAGCGCAATACGCACTCGCAAACGGCTGCTTTCATTGATCCGCACCAGCAGATTCTCCACTCGCCGCCGGTGGGCCTCCGCATCCCAGCGCCCGTGGTGATTCAGCGCCGGTTTAAGTACCACCATCTCGCTGAGAGAAACAATGGCGATCAGGTTGTCACGTTCAGGTAGCGTCAGCAGCTCCTGTAACTGCTGCAACTCGGCCATGGCGCTGTCGACCCCCAACTGGCCGCTATCCACCTCTACTACCGCCGCGACGCGGGGTTGGTTGGGATCTATCCCCAAGCGGTGCGCCCATTCCATCAAGGCCGGTGACAACTCCTCCGTACGGATCAGGTTCAACACAAACTCTTCACGAAAGCGGCTGTCCTGCGCCAACAAACTCAACAATCGCGCCTGCTCCAGCATCATTTCAGCGGTCATGCAGACCAGTTCACCGTACTGCCGCAGTTGCACCGGATCGCCGGTCAGGCCGATGACCCCAACGATATTCCCGTCAACGTGCAACGGCAGATTAATACCGGGCCGAACGCCGTGCAAATGACGGGCAACGGCATCGTCGATAGCGACCACCCTGGCCTGAGATAGCACCAGCAATGCTCCTTCATGCAGTTCCCCCAGCCGCTCAGGATCGCCACTGCCAATAATCCGGCCCCGGTTGTCCATCACGTTGATATTGCTATCAATAATTTTCATGGTGCGCGCGACAATTTCCCTGGCTAGCTTGGCATCAAGATGATACTCCGCCATTGCGTCTTATCCCCGTCGGATGATAAACCAACGTTCAGCATACCGACGCGCCTCTACTGGCACATTGTGCAGATGCCCAAATGCGTTTTGGCCGGGCACAAGTTGTGTTCAAACTCACAGTTTTAAGCCATAAAAAAAGGCACGCCGTAGCGTGCCTCTGTAGAACAACGGGACAACATTACTGCATCAGCAGATACAGCGTCGAGTCGCCACGTTGGATGTTCAACGCCAACACCGCAGGCTTGCTGTCGAGCACCTTACGCAGTTCGCCCAGGTTATTGATTGGCTGCTGGTTCACACCCATGATCACATCGCCTTTTTTCAGCCCGATGCGCGCGGCGGCACTGCCAGGTTTCACCTTCTCAATCTTCACACCTTTCACTTTATCGGTGCTGTTGCTCAGTTCTGCACCTTCAATACCGGTGTAAATATTGCTGGAATCAACCTGCTCCTGGCTGCTTTGCTGAAGCGTAACGTCAATGGACACTGGCTTGCCGTCGCGGATAATGCCCAGCGCCATCTTGGTGCCCACCGGCAAGCTGCCGATCTCGGCACGGAACGACGCAAAGCTGGAGATGGCTTTACCGTTCAGGGTGACAATCACGTCACCGGCCTTGATACCAGCCTTGGCAGCGGAGGATTTCGGCACAACCTGGCTGACGAATGCGCCACGCTGGGCGTCCACTTTCATCGCTTGCGCCAGCTCGGAGTTCAGCTCGGTACCCATAATGCCCAGCTCACCGCGTTTCACCTGGCCATATTCCACCATTTGCGAGGTCAGGTTTTTCACCATGTTGCTTGGAATAGCGAAACCGATACCGATGTTGCCGCCGTCCGGCGCCAGGATCGCGGTGTTAATGCCAACCAGCTCACCATTCAGGTTAACCAACGCACCGCCGGAGTTACCCCGGTTGATCGCCGCATCGGTCTGGATAAAGTTTTCGTAGTTTTCAATGTTCAAACCGCTACGCCCCAAGGCAGAAACGATCCCGGAGGTCACGGTTTCACCCAGGCCATACGGGTTACCGATCGCCACGGTGTAGTCACCCACGCGCAGCTGCTCGGAATCAGCCATTTTGATCGCCGACAGGTTTTTGGCGTCTTTCAGCTGGATCAACGCGATATCAGAACGCGGATCCTTGCCGATCACCTTGGCTTCAAAGCGACGACCATCGCTCAATTGCACCGTGATCTTGCTGGCATTGTCTACCACGTGGTTGTTGGTGACCACATAGCCTTTGTCCGCGTTGATGATGACGCCTGAACCCAGGGCTTTAAAGGCTTCCTGGGTAGTTGGCCCACCCGGTGCGCCACCTTGGCACATTGGGGAACCCTGGAAGGGTGAACCATCCTGGCAGAACGGCGACATTTGCTGTACCGTTTTCGCATTCACCGCGGCACTCCCTTCCACGTTAATGCTTACCACTGAAGGCATCACTTTTTCCAACATCGGAGCCAGGCTTGGCAACGGTTGGGCGCTAGTGGAGGCAGAAGCCGTTTCTGCGGCATTGGCGGTAGTTACCGGACCCATTGCCAAACCAATACTCAAAGCCAGGGCGCTTAAAACCAGTGCTGTTTTTTTCATCTGTGTGTCTCTTAAAAATCGTTCAATAGGAATAACGGGTCTTGGTGCTTAGTAAGAGCCTGCTGATTAGCTGAAGTTCCCCTGGTGCGGCTGGCTAATAGTAAACAAATATTGTCGGTCTTTACAAAACTCGAAATAATGTTCCAGCTTGAGAGTCATCTCGCTAAAATAAGCGAGAATTATCTCATGAATTTATTCCGCTGCCATTAAACGACGATATTCATCATAGGCATAAAGGTCGGTCATGCCGCTGATATAATCCTGTAACAACCGTGCCCGGAAATAATACTCCCTAATAGCCTGCTGTTCGGCCGAAAGATGCTGCAAACCTTCCACCGCCTCGACATAGGCCAGGCGATGTTTGGTAGAAAGCTTGTGAAACAGCCGCGTTTCTATCGGAAACGCCCGGTGGCTGTCTTCCCGCACCAACTGGCTGAAATCGGCCAGCGACATGGCCAGCAGCGGGCTATAAATATCCAGCAGGCCGTTGATCACCCGGTAACCCTGGAGTTCCAACTGCTCCACTTCTGGGTGGTTGAACACGTGTTTGAACGCAACGTTCTTGAAGATAGCGAGCAGGCGGCAAGCCGGGCTGGCATCCTCCAACAAGGCTCCGTTGAAGTGGCCGTGATACACCGCGTCCAGGTTATCGATAAACCGCTGGGCCGCATGGGGAACCAATTTGGCAACGGTAAATACCCGCAGGTACATAAAGAACTGATCTTCTGAACTGCGGCGCGCTGCGCTGCGCTCAATTTTTCGAAACGCACTGGCCACGGTCTTATCAAACAGATCCCCTGGAGCAATCTCGCCCCATTCCTGGGTTAAATGCTGATACAGCTGCTCCACGGTAAAGATGTTCTTTTCTACCGCGTCTTCCAGATCGGCCACGCAATAAGAAATATCATCGGCGGCTTCCATAATATAGGTGAGAGGGAAACGATCGAACTCTCCCATATGTAATTCGCGCCGCAAGCGATCGACAAAGGCTTCTTCCGCCAGATAAAACCCCGGCTTCTTCATCAGATAGCTGTGGCTGGCGGGAATATCGCTCGCCCAATAGGCCGGACGGGTATATTTCAGGATGCAGCCTACCTGCGCATAGGTCAGGTTCAATTTCAGCAACGTGTAGACCAGGCGGATCGCCTGAGCATTGCCCTCAAAGTGGCTGAGATCGTGGCGAATACGGCTGCGCAGCCGGTTAAGATCGCTCTCCCCCTCATGCAGGCGTAACACCTCTACCTGGCAACGATCGTGGCTACCCGGCTCACTGCCACAGCTGGCCGGGTCGAGCCGCTGGCGGAACCAGTCGTTGATGGCAGATTCACCAAAATGGCCAAACGGCGGATTGCCGATGTCGTGCATCAGGCAGGCCATTTCGACAATGCTCTCGAAAGGATCGAGCAGCTTGCTCAGGCCGAGCGCATCAATACGCTTTTCCTGTTTGAAACGGTTGAGGATCTCTTTGGCAATATGCCGCCCCACCTGTTGCACTTCCATCGAGTGGGTCAAACGGCTGCGGACCGCCGCATTACGCTCCAGCGGAAACACCTGCGTCTTCTGCTGCAAACGACGTATCGCCGCAGAATTGACGATGCGACCGCGATCGCTCTCGAACTGGCGAATGATGTCGTACTCTTCTTCGGCTTCAATCGGCTTGCTAAAAGGCCGCTGAAAGCTGATCTTCTGCTTAAAGTCGATCCCGGACATCTGCTTCTCCTCCCGTTGCGCATTCCCTCCGTGATAACAATTCCCGGCGGCGGATGCAACGGTATTGCGGATTATCTCTCTCACAGAGCCATGATAGACTATGGCGCAATTTCCATACCCTATCAGCGAGTATTATTTATGAAAGTAGGCATCATCGGCGCAATGGAAGAAGAAGTTACCCTGCTGCGCGAGCAAATTGCGAACCGCCAGACCCTGCAACGTGCGGGTTGTGAGATCTATACCGGCCAAATCAACGGCGTGGAAGTCGCCCTGCTCAAATCGGGCATCGGCAAAGTGGCGGCGGCTCTGGGTACCACCCTGCTGCTGGAACAGTGCCAACCCGATGTGGTGATCAATACCGGTTCCGCCGGTGGCCTGGCCGCTACGCTGAACGTGGGTGATATCGTCGTGTCTGAAGAAGTGCGCTACCACGACGCCGACGTGACCGCCTTTGGCTATGAACCGGGCCAGATGGCCGGTTGCCCGCCAGCGTTCGTTGCCGACCCTGCGTTGATCGAGTTAGCGGAAAACTGCATCAAACAGCTTAACCTGAACGCGGTACGCGGCCTGATTTGCAGCGGTGACGCCTTCATTAACGGTGCCGAGCCTCTGGCCCGCATCCGCAACACCTTCCCAACCGTTGCCGCCGTTGAGATGGAAGCCGCCGCCGTTGGCCACGTTTGCCATCAGTTCGGCACGCCATTCGTGGTGGTACGCGCGATTTCCGACGTTGCCGATAGTGAATCCCATATGAGCTTCGACGAGTTCCTGGCGGTGGCCGCCAAGCAATCCTCGCTGATGGTCAATGCCATGCTGCAAGCCCTGGCCAAGCGCGGTTAATGTGAAGCTGCGTCTGTGCGCCCTGCTGAGCTGGCTGATCCTGGGGATGCTGCTGCCTGCCAGCGCCGCCCAACGGGTGATCAGCCTGGCACCGAGCACCACGGAGCTTGCCTACGCGGCCGGTATGGGGGATACCCTGCTGGCCGTCAGCGCTTACTCCGATTATCCCCCTGCCGCCAAGCAGCTGGAACAGGTCGCCTCCTGGCAAGGGATCAACCTGGAACGGATCCTGGCGTTGAAACCCGATCTGGTTCTCGCCTGGCGTGGCGGTAACCCCCAGCGGGTATTGGATCAGCTCGCCTCCTTCGGCATCCCGATTTTTTATGCAGATGCCAAGAATATTGACGAAATCGCCCAATCGCTGGATGCGTTGGCGCAGTTCAGCCCTCACCCAGAAAAGGCACATCAGGCCGCAGCCAGCCTCCGCCAACAGGTAGATGAGCTGAAAACGCGCTATGCCAGCAATTCGCCAAGGCCTGTGCTGCTGCAGTTTGGTACCCAACCGCTGTTCACCAGTTCGGCGGCCACGTTGCAAAGCCAAGTGCTGTCCTTGTGCGGCGCAGAGAATATCTTTGCCGATAGCCCCGTGCCTTGGCCGCAGGTAAGCCGTGAGCAGGTGCTGGTGCGTAAACCACAGGCCATCGTGATCAGCGGGAATGCCCAGCAGATCGCCAATGTGAAAGCCTTCTGGGGCCCACAGCTGGACGTGCCGGTGATTGCCCTTGAGGAAGATTGGTTTAACCGTGCCGGGCCACGCATCATGCTGGCGGCACAATCACTATGCGGTCAATTGGCGGAGATCCATTGATGGTATTTTGGCTGGATATTCTTGGTACTGCGGTGTTTGCCATTTCCGGCGTGTTGCTGGCGGGCAAATTACGGATGGATCCCTTTGGCGTATTGGTACTGGGGGTAGTGACCGCGGTCGGCGGCGGGACGATCCGTGATATGGCGCTCGCCAACGGCCCGGTATTCTGGGTAAAGGATCCCACCGATCTGGTGGTGGCAATGATCACCTGTGTGCTGACGCTGCTGCTGGTGCGCCAGCCGCGTCGGTTACCGAAATGGATCCTGCCAGTGCTGGATGCCATCGGGCTGGCGGTGTTCGTGGGGATCGGCGTCAATAAGGCGTTCGCCGCTGGCAGTGGGCCGCTGGTGGCCGTCTGCATGGGAGTGATCACCGGCGTCGGCGGCGGGATTATCCGCGACGTGCTGGCCCGCGAGATCCCGATGATCCTGCGAACCGAAGTCTACGCCACTGCCTGCATCGTTGGCGGAGCGGTGCACGTCACGGCGTTCTACAGCTTTGGTATGCCGTTACAGCATGCCATGATGTTGGGGATGATCATCACGCTGGGCATCCGCCTGGCCGCCATTCGTTGGCATCTGAAACTACCGGCGTTTATCCTCGAACAGTAATTCTTGCCTCCGCCAGCTTCGGCGGAGGCTTTCCTGCCAAGCAGTATATTCGACTATTATATAAGCAATGTGCTATTATTTTACGCTAATAAAATGCGCTTGAATAATGTAATCATCTGGTTAACTCTTCGTTAAAAATTATCCCGCGCCGTTAAGTTCCGTTCACTTTTGCCGATAGGTCCTATTGCTGTGGCCTGCGGGTAGGTATTGTTTTGAGTTTACGCATGAAGAAAAATCTTTTGATCGCCAGCACACTGTTGTTGAGCAGCAGTGTGCTGGCCGAAAACACCAGCGGCAAGATTGGTATCAGTCTGACGATTGTGCCTACCTGCAGCGTAACCACGACCGGCAACACGCCACAGGTGGAATGCGGCAATGGCACAGTCTTGCAGCCGAAGATGAGCCATAGCAAACGGATAGTAGACGATCGGGAAAGCGAACTGATCACCGTGGAATGGTAGGCACAAAAAAACCCGCGCACCGTACAGGCAGGCGGGTTTTTTAACGGCGGCAGATCAGATACTGAATGAAGAACCGCAGCCACAGGTGGTTTTGGCATTCGGGTTAGTCACGATAAAGCGTGAACCTTCCAACCCTTCGGTGTAATCCACCGCGCCGCCAACCAGATATTGCAGGCTCATCGGATCAACCACCAGCGCAACGCCCTGTTTCTCGATGGTCATATCGCCGTCGTTGATCTTGTCATCAAACGTGAAGCCGTACTGGAATCCACTGCAGCCGCCACCGGTAATGTAAACCCGCAACTTCAGGTTTGGATTCTCTTCGTCAGCAATCAGGAATTTCACCTTGCTTGCTGCTGCCTCGGTAAATTGCAGGGGCAGTGCTGTTTCATCACTCATACTCGTTACTCCCAACAGTGTTTCACATCAGGCGACGACGACGGTAACCTGATTAATGGCGCTGATTATCTAATACCTGAGTGTTGCGTTCAAGTATTCACCGCATTTGTTGTATTTTCTTTACCTGTTTTCTCGGCCAATTCCTGCTGCTGCTTTTGTAAGGTGCGGGCTAAAATGGCGGAATACAATGGCTTACCGCCCATAAACTGCGCCACCAAGGTCGCGCCGAGGCAGGTGATGATCATCGGCAAAATCAGCTGATAGTTATCGGTCATTTCCAATACCAGCACAATACCGGTTAACGGGGCACGCACGGTAGCGGCAAACAGCGCCCCCATGCCCGCAATAGCAAAGGTGCCAGCCTCAAGTCCGTATTCAGGGAACAGGTGACCGCTGAACAGGCCAAAAGCGGTGCCTAGCAGCGTCCCCAAGGCAAGCATCGGCGCAAAAATACCACCCGGTGCGCCTGAGCCGAAGCATAACAGCGTGGTGATCACCCGTGCGATAAAGATAAACAGCAGCATGCCTACGCTGTAATTGCCCGCCGCCGCGATCGGGATCAAGGCCGAACCGCCACCCGCTGCTGCTGGCTCGATCAGCCCAAGCACGCCACAAACGCCCCCTAGCAGGGCACCAATCAGCAGGATCTTGCTCATCTTGCCGCCATGGAAACGGGCAAACATATCCTGCGTACGAAACACCAGTGCGTTAAACATCACCCCTACCGCGCCAAACACCGTCCCCAACACCAGGTACAACCACAGCGTATTGAGCGGTGCCGAAGCAAGTTTACCCACCTCGATCAGCGGACTTTCACCATTAAAAATGCGAAAGACAATGCTCGACATAATCACGCCGATAAACACCGCCTTGATGGAGATAAGGTTGTAACGAAACTGCGGCCGCATCTCTTCGATAACGAACAAGATCCCCGCCAGAGGGGCGTTGAACGCGGCGGAGAGACCAGCAGCGGCACCGGTGGCCAGCATGGAGTGGCGCGCTTCCGCACTGCGCATACGGAAAATATCCAGCACCATTCGCCCGGCATTGGCCCCCATCTGTACCGTCGGCCCTTCACGCCCTAGCACCATGCCAGCGCCGAGCGTCCCCATACCGCCGATAAATTTCACCGGGATGACCCGCCACCAGCGCACCGGGCGTAACTCTTCCAGTGCCCCTTCGATCTCCGGGATCCCTGAACCACCCGCCTCTGGCGCAAAACGTTTGACAAGATAAAAGCCAAAAGCGGCCAGCACGGCAGACAAAATAAACGCCAGCGGCCACACCAGGAACCAGGAGTTGGCGACAGAGGCCAGGCCCGACAGCCGCTGCTGTTGCACCCACTCCACCGCTTTATCAAAAGCGACGCCCAACAATCCCGCCAACGTCCCTACCACCGCCGCCATGATCAGGATGACAACCGGCGTTTTATCCTGGCGAATAAACTGACGGACCCTATAGTTGCGTGTCAGGCGCACGCCTGAAGCCGCAGGAGGCTGTTGCTGTAATTCAGTCATAGTGAGTTCATTATTGAATTGAAAAATCAGACTAATAGCGATGTAAGCTATTCTAGCTCAGTCGTTGTCTTACCGCCCCCTCAAAATAGGTATCGGTCTATGATCGTTTCATAACTCCGTACTCTCCACTAGAATAGCGCGGTCAAATCATTCAAAAGCAAACCCAGGAGCCGGTTTATGAGCTTACACAGTAAGTCCGAAAGTCTGTACGCCCAGGCGCAACAGCTGATCCCAGGCGGAGTCAACTCCCCAGTGCGTGCATTCACCGGTGTAGGCGGTACCCCGTTGTTTATCGAACGTGCCGACGGTGCCTATCTGTTTGATGCCGATGGTAAAGCCTATATCGATTATGTCGGTTCCTGGGGCCCGATGGTGCTGGGCCATAACCATCCGGCGATCCGCAATGCAGTGATCGAGGCGGCACAGCGCGGCCTGAGCTTCGGCGCACCTACTGAGATGGAAGTGAAAATGGCCGAGTTGGTGACCAATCTGGTCCCAACCATGGATATGGTGCGTATGGTGAACTCCGGTACCGAAGCCACCATGAGTGCCATTCGTCTGGCTCGGGGTTACACCAACCGCGACAAGATCATCAAGTTTGAAGGCTGCTACCACGGCCACGCCGACTGCCTGTTGGTGAAAGCCGGTTCCGGCGCACTGACGCTGGGCCAGCCGAACTCACCGGGCGTGCCGGCAGACTTCGCCAAGCACACGCTGACCTGTACCTATAACGATCTCGACTCCGTGCGTACCGCATTCGAGCAGTACCCTTCAGAGATCGCCTGCATCATCGTTGAGCCGGTCGCGGGCAACATGAACTGCATTCCACCGCTGCCAGACTTCCTGCCGGGCCTGCGCGCCCTGTGTGACAAGTATGGCGCGCTGTTGATCATTGACGAAGTGATGACCGGTTTCCGCGTCGCGCTGGCCGGTGCTCAGTCTTATTACGATGTGGTACCAGACCTGACCTGCCTGGGCAAAATTATCGGTGGAGGGATGCCAGTGGGGGCCTTCGGTGGCCGCCGTGAAGTGATGGCCGCACTGGCACCTACCGGGCCGGTGTATCAGGCTGGTACGCTGTCTGGCAACCCGATTGCCATGGCCGCCGGTTTCGCCTGCCTGACCGAGGTTTCCCAGGTTGGCATTCACCAGACCTTGACCGAACTGACCAACAAGCTGGCAGAAGGCCTATTGGCGGCGGCCAAGGCAGAGAATATTCCTTTTGTCGTCAACCATGTAGGCGGCATGTTCGGGCTGTTCTTTACCGATGCGCCGACGGTCACCTGCTATCAGGACGTGATGGGTTGCGATGTCGAGCGCTTCAAGCGCTTCTTCCATCTGATGTTGGATGAGGGGGTTTATCTGGCCCCGTCGGCGTTCGAGGCTGGCTTTATGTCTGTCGCACACAGCGACGAAGATATTCAGCGCACCGTCGATGCCGCGCGCCGCTGCTTCGCCAAGCTGTAATCTTCTGGCGGGCGCCACTCGGCGCCCGCCGTTACCTTCAGAGCAAGGTACCGTAAATCGTCAATATCGCCACGACCACCACCACAATCAGGGTCACTTTACGCGCTAACGTTACCGCTGCACGCGGCGTCTGAACCGGGTCCATATGCGGTTCACGGGCCAGAGAGAACTGCGCCAAACGCGTCAACACCTGGTACTGCGGAGTATGACGATCCCCCAGCGAAGCAAACCACGCGGGCAGTGCCCTTTCACCATGCCCAATCAGCGCATACGCCACCCCAGCCAGACGAACCGGGATCCAGTCCAACACATGCAGCAGGAAGTCGATCCCCGTTTGTGAGCGTTGCAGCGGTGAATGATGCCGTGCCAGCCAGGTTTGGTAGGCCCGCAGAAAAGCATAGCCTGCCAGAGCGAGCGGCCCGTATGGCCCGCACACCGCAAACCAGAACAGCGGTGCCAGATAGTAACGATAGTTAATCCACACCAAAGCGTTTTGCAGTTCACGCAAGCGCTCTGCCTCGCTGCAATCCACCGGTAAACCGTGGATCAGCGCCAGCTCTTCCGCCATCTGATCGCTGGCGTGGGTATCGCCCTGCCGTGCGGCCTGCAAATAGGCCCGATAATGTTTGCGTGTGATCCCGGCCCCAACGCACAGCAGACCAATCACAATCCACAGCAGTAGCGCCACAACGCCGAAGAACAGGCCCTGGGCCAACCACAGGATGCCCCAGACGATAAACATCCAGACCAGGGTCATTGCCAACGTTTGTGCCAAAGAAAACCGATGCAGCCGCTGAAACACCACTTCTAAACGATGATCCAACTGCCAATGCTCACCCAGTTTAAACAGGCGTTCCCACGCCAAAACCAGTAACAGCGTAAACAGCGTCATTAGCTAATCCTCTCCTTCTGTCTGTTCCCCAGCATAATGCTTGCGGTGGTACGAGTGCCAGCAGCAGAGTAGCATGTTTACGAGAAGTGAATTTAATGCATTGATAATAAATGGATTTGTTACCTGCGCCGCCACATCAAGCACTGTCCCCGGCAGTCGCGGCCTGTTGATGTCAGTCAGTACAAAAAATTATCTTAACGTACACTCTTTTTCGTTTCTCAAAGGTAGTCCTAAAATAACGCGGTGAATGGCCTATATCCAGCATCTTATTAATACTGAATATAGGCCTGATTACCCTATGATGAAAACGTTATAGGTTAAAAAACACGTTCGTCACCATTGGCCTTCAATAATATTAAGGCTCCAACGCTTCCGTATATTCAGACACACTCACTCTAATTGCTGAGTATTGGAAAGTATTCACGGAAAGAGGGTAATTCGAGGGATCACTGAATGGCTCTTTATACCTTACCACAGAGTAACCGAAGGAATCGGGAACGATCACTTCTGTGGCACTTTGACTTGTCTGATAGTATTGCCCATCGGATAAATCCTTAAATGCGAACTGGTAGGTAGTATTTCTCTGGAGCAACCCATTATCATCGACACTACGATCATCATTGGTCATCCAACCGCCTGTTAGACGAACATAAGTATTATCAATGGTATCGCCAACTTCGGCTTTATACAGTCGATAGAGAACATTTAACGGTAATTTTTTCATATTAAATCCTCGTAATACACCTGTAGTGTAAGTTATAAGTTATAAGTTATAAGTTATAAGTTATAAGTTATAAGTTATTGCAAAATTCTATTGATGATTTTATTTACCCAGCAGAATACTGTCTGGATAAACAGTATGCCAAATAATGAAAGGTTGAGATATTCAATGCGGTTGTGTTGGCGGTAGCACATCTTGCAGCATGGCTAAGGTGGCACGCCGTAGGGGCGCATGCCGCGCCCGTGTTAAGGTCAGATGTGGGAGTAAAATTGTGGCACATGCAGTCCCCGCTCACTAAAGCAGAAGGTTAGGGTGAGGGGGATTACAGCATCATTAACCTATTGATATTATGTAAAATTAGTGGCTGGCACGGGGCTATAAAACAGAGTAGCATGTGCACTCACCGCTTATAGCCCATTTCCGGAGTTTGCCATGCCAACCCGTCGCTACAGTGCCGACAGCCGCCGTACCGCGCTTCTCGAACGTATTGCCAATGATGTCCCTGCCGCCGTCGCCCAGGCGCTGAGCGAAGATCTGGGGGGCACCGTGGATACCGAGCGCGATATCACCGCACAACTGCTACCCGCAGATAAGCAGGCCAATGCCACGGTGATCACCCGTGAACCCGGCGTTTTCTGTGGCCGCCGCTGGTTGGAAGAGGTGTTTATCCAACTGGGTGGACAGGTGAAGATCGAGTGGTTGGTGGAAGATGGCGATAAGCTGGTGCCCAACCAGCCGCTATGCCACCTGAGCGGCCCTGCGCGTATATTGCTGACGGGCGAACGTACCGCGCTGAACTTTGTGCAAACGCTATCCGGCGTGGCCTCGGCGGTAAACCGCTATGTCGAACTGCTGCAAGGCACACAAACCCGGCTGCTGGATACCCGCAAGACACTGCCCGGCCTGCGCACCGCGCTGAAATATGCCGTGCTGTGCGGCGGTGGCAGCAATCACCGTCTCGGTCTCTCGGATGCTTTCCTGATCAAGGAAAACCATATCATTGCTTCTGGTTCGATCAAGAACGCGGTAGAGAAAGCCTTCTGGCTGCATGCCGACGTGCCGGTAGAGGTGGAGGTCGAATCGCTGGATGAGCTGCAACAGGCATTGGATGCCGGTGCCGATATTGTGATGCTGGATAATTTCAGCGTCGAGATGATGCGTGATGCCGTTGCCCTGGCCCAGGGACGCACGCAGTTGGAAGTCTCCGGCAATGTCACCGATCAAACCCTGCGCGAGTTTGCCGAAACCGGGGTGGATTATATCTCTGTCGGGGCGCTGACCAAACACGTTACCGCGCTCGATCTATCAATGCGTTTTAACTGAGCCTGTTATTGGCAACGCCTCTTCCTGGGGCGTTGTACCTTATGTGAGAGCCACTCACACAGCATCTCCCTATCTACCAATGCGGATTCAAGCGAACACGTTGATAAACTCAGTAATAATACCAAAGGCTTGGGGTCAGTTCCCCGACCATCTGGACTCCGTCATGGGGCAGCCAACTGTCGGTAAAGACGCTTTGTATCGCGATCAGTTGGGCATAGTGGCGGATCCCCAGCTTGTGCATGGCTATGCCCTTCTGTGTGGAGATGGTTTTGATACTGCGCTTCGTCAGCGCGGCAATTTCGGCGGGAGTCATCCCCTGTATCAGGTACTCGACCACTTGCCGCTCACCCATAGACAACGTTTCCTCATCACACCCCGGTAAAGTGCAGCCAGCCCGGCTATCCTCCCCCAACAGAATCTGACGCAATTGCGCATGCCATAAGACTAACGGTTGCCCCAGATCCACGATATGCCTCACCCCCAGACGGCGCAACCGAGTCACCAGATAAGGAATGGGGTCATCCAGAATAACCATCAGCGCGACGCCGGGAAAAGAGATACGCGCCTGCTGAATAAAGCGCAAGGCTAGCAATAAGTCTGCCTGTTGCCCAACGTGCAATGACATCACCAGCACATCCACCGGCTGTTCATCCAGATACCATTGTGCTTCAGCGGCTTTCTGGCAGTGCCAGACCCGCGATAGCGAATGGGTGTTGAGCAACGCCCAAATCCCAGCCTGAAAGAAACGGCACGGTGAAACTACTGCCACGCGGTACCGCTTCTGGTTAATCATGTCGTTACATACCAGGGGGAATTCGGCGTGTTGTAGGGCGTGTCGCTGACCTGACTGCGTAAATGCTGGAACAGTTCCGCATCATTGCGAACCCCCAACTTGCGCATGCTATTGCACTTATGTGCGCTGATGGTTTTGACACTGCGATGCAGTAAATCAGCCACGTCAGAAACGCTCATTCCTTGCTGCAAGTACTCCAGTACCTTATGTTCCGCCTGCGTCAACACCACCAAACTGTCCTGCACTTGCGCAGGAGTGGCACTGTGCAGCAGGTACATGGCCATACTGGGGCTACAAACCTTGGCACCGGTCAGAGCCTGTGCCATATCACGGCGAGTCTGCTCCTGCGACTCCTGGCGGGCAAGCAGGCTGATGTGCGGCCGGAGATTCAAACGCGTCAACAACGCAATGTCCCGGCAATAGGTGCACACCACAATACGCAGCGCGGGCGCACGTTCAGAGAGCATCAGCAACTGTTGCGTGTCGCGGGCAATCTCCTGCGGCGAGCCACTGAGCACCACCGCCAACAGGTCAATTTGTGGCGGCGCCCATTGCGCCAGCAATTGCTCAAGCGAAGAGACCATCACCACCAGATGCATAGGGGGATCAAGGTTCTGAATAAAATGTGCCATCCCTGCCTGAAGCAAGGGTATAGGGGCAACAACGGCCAGTTTGACAACCGATAAAGGCGTATTCATGAGCGACTCCTAGATCAGTAATCCATTACGCGCTAGATAATCTCCACGAGTATAGAGATCGCTATCACTATGGAAGCCGAGCTTAATCATGGCACGGCGTTTATGGGTGCTGATGGTGCGCACATCCCGAGCTAGCACCCGCGCCGTGTCGGTCACGGTTCTGCCAGCAAACAGGCACTCCAGTACGTCCATCTCACGTCCGGTTAGCGATAATGACGGCGCACCATTACCAATCAGGTTCACCGCTGACGGGCTAAGACTGGACAACCCCGCCATCGCGCAGAGGACGCCTTGTGTCAGTGATGACAAGGGATCCTGTTTAAGGTAGATACCGCTGACCCTCAACGTTCTCAACTGTGCAAGCAGGTGCGGTTCCTGCAAAGAGGTGGCAACGATAAGCGGCACCCGTGCCCAGTACTGGCGTAAATGGCTAATCATTCGCAGCCCCTCCAATACCGATTCACCTTCGCCACACAGCTCGGTGATCACTACATCCACCTTGCCTTGCTGCATCGCCACTGGCAGATCGCACACCTTTTCTACGTGCACACAATCCATGACCTGAAACTGTGGTGGCTGGAATGCAGAGCAGATCCCGGCACGCGTTATCGGGCAAGCATCCATGAGCAATACCCGGTCGATGCGGCATGCCGTCTGCATTTTCGGTAGGGGTGTGTTGTTCCATACGGTTGATGTCATCATGATAATAGTTCCGTTATTAATGACTCAGCTTGTCCTGATAGGTGCTGGCACCCAAAATAGACTTGGGTGCCGATGTTAAAGCTTGCTACGCCAATACACACAGCGGCCAGGGAAACCAACGCCGGCCGTCTAAACTTGACCGTGTTTTACCCGCCGCGATAACTGACTTGGCTCATCAGTTATAGGTAAAGTCGACTGACATTACCGAAGCAATATTACCCGGCGTAACCGCCCCTTTGGCATAAGCACTGGCTCTCAATGCAAATGTTGCCGAGGTTCCTACCACCGTCGAATCCATGGTAGATCCTGGGTTTTGCAGGGCATTCGGAGCCACATCCTGTTTAACTTCTACCGCCACGTTATCTGCCATACCCGTACCGCTGGTCGTCGCGTAGCGCCCGCCAGCCGCAGCGTCCGCCGTGCCGCTAAATGTTGCGGTAACTTTGCTGGTTGTCGTCGGACAGTCCTTCACTACCAGCTTGAATGGCACCGCCGTGGAGGTGTTTCCTGCCGTCGCCAGGTCCTTCGCCTGAATACTGGTCCCCAGATTGACGTTCAAATCTGAGTTGGTGGTATCTACCGTGCAGGGCGAAGCCACTACGACACCGGTAATATTGACTTGAGTTGGAGCTGCCACAACCTGATGAACACCAGCCCCCAAAACCAATAAGGCCAGCAGCGTACGTTGAGTTTGTTTTTTCATGATGTTTCCTTACTGTTCCCGTCTATATTCCAGGCAGGGAATTCCTGCCTGATTTCCTTGAGTTAAAAAAACTTAATTAATTTCTGCATTAATGGTGGCCACGGCATTAAACCGTCCCAGCGCCGGGGTATTACCCGTCACATTCATTGGTGCCAGCGTCATAGAACTGGTACCAGTTTGTGAAGAATAGTCGAAGGTGACAGGCAGATTTCCATTGATCGGCGACACGATATTATTGTTTGCGTCGCGTACCCGAACCCCGATATCAGTATTATCGTAGGACTTCAATGCGGTTGGATCTCCACTCGCGGGCTCTCCACTAAAGGATAAGCTGACGACAACACCGTTAGAAATATTGTTACAGGCCAGCGTCATATTAACGACTTTAGGGGTAAATCCATTGGCAATGTCACCCTTGGTTTTGATGTCATTTGACATGATATTATCGAAATTGACATTAATGACCTGCCCGGCATTAATTTCACAAGATTGTGGTACCGTTACCGATCCGCTCATATAGACAGACGACATCGGCATCCCGCCATAGGAGCCACTGACTTTTGTACCATAAAGGTCCAGGATCTTAGTGTTTGGGATGACGACCTGCCCCACAAATGGCCGGGTAAAGTATAAAGACACATAGCCATTAGCACCGGATATCCAGTTGGTTACACCCGAACAGGCGCTGACAAAATTATTGCCCTCGTCTTTGAATGGGGTGGCTACGTGTTCCCCCCTGAGCCCTCCAATCCATAATTCAGTAGCCACTTCCAGATATTTATTTAATGAATAAAAATGTAATCCATCAAAGTCCCGCGTAGCTGTCAGATTGCTAGGTACCACTGTCCTATAGTAGGTTATGGCCGGAGTGGTACAATCACAGTTGGCAGCGTAATTCGCCGCTAAATTCCACTGGTAGGTTTGATGAAAATACATGCCAGCCTTGTTGTCCGCTGGATTGTCGTACTGTTTGACAAAGGGGAAGTTATATATCTTCGTGCCGCCTACCGTGGTACACCACCCGGTTGCCGCAAAGCTGGATACGGAAAACAGGCACAGCAGGCCGCCCAATGTAAATTTAACTAACCTGATTAACTTCATCATCGTTCCTTACCGGCACTGCGCATTCAGCATCTGAATGCCAGCACTTTCCGTTGTCTGTTTTGTCAGTGAGTAACTCACCTGACACTGTTGGTCTGAACCGCTGCCCCACTTCACATTCAGGCTGCCACTGTCCGCCATCCCGGTCAGGTAAACCTGGCCACCGTCCCCGACGATAAATCCCTGTGCAGTTTTCTGTGCCGGATCGCTCACCGTGGCACCGAACGGTACCGGTGCGCCGCCCTGGCGTAACAGAGTCATCAGTATTCGCTGGCCCACGTTGGCCTGGAAGTTGGCTCGAACTACAGCACCACGGGTTGGCACCACGTTCTGAGAGGTCAACTCCACCTCAACGTCATCCGCCATAGTCTCGGTATTCAACTGCACCTGATTTTTGCGATAAGGGCTGACGTACGGCACGATGGCATAACCACGCCAGTCGGTTTTAACCCCGGTCTGGTTGTTAACCCCCGTGCCACCGGCTCCTGGTGCTTTCACCAGCGCAATGGTTTCCCCCAACGGCTGACCGAAGGTCACCCCGTCCTGGTGCGCTATAATGCCGCCCTGCAGGCCGTAGTTCAGTCGTTGACTGTTGCGATCGTAGGCATAACCCGCCAACACTTCCCCATAGGTACCGCGATAGTCGGCATTCAGGTTGCCGCCGTTGCCGATGCCCTTGTTGCCATAGCTTTGCTGTACGCCCCAACTCAGGTTGTTGTCCGCTAACGCCGTGCCGTTCAGGCCGACGGAGTTGTTGGTAGAACCCTTCTGGCTGGTGTTCAAGTTGTAGCTGGCATAAGTCCTGCTCAACCAACGATCCAGCGGCATGCTGACGTTAAGCGCAAAGATCTGATCGCGGTCATAAATGGCGCCACTGCTGTTGCCACTGGCCGTCGAGTTTTCGTTATAGCTGTAGCTCAACCCGTAGCTGATACCGTTCCAGCTGTTGTTATAGCCGACACCAATCGAGCGTAAGGTACGATCGCTGTTCCAGTAGTCTTCGCTGACCCAGTTTAATGACAGGGTTCCCGCCGCATCTCCCAGGTTCTGGCTGATGGTCAACTCGCTGCGGTTGCGCTTGCGGTCGGTGAGCCGGTAACTACTACCGTCACGGTAGGTGTCCAATACTTCCTGCAAACTGTAGTAGCCCGCGGTTGAGTAACGGTATCCGGCAATCGAGAAGTTGGTACCCGTCTGTACGAGGTTCTTGCTGTAACGAACTCGCCATGATTGGCCATCGGTTTTAGGTTGGTCTTGCATCGTAGACCATGCCTGGGTCACGTCTGCCGATATGGCACCGATGTCACCCATGTTCTTGCCCAGCCCCAAGGCCACAGACTGGTACTTACTGGCAAACTGGCCACCGCCGTAGGCGGTAAAACCATTGGACAGACCATAAATCGCTGTGCCCTGGCTAAACAGGGTCTTGTCTATGCTGTTGTCATAAGAACGGTACTGCCCGCTGGTGACTGAGTACTTCAAACGACCTTGACGCTGCAGCACGGGCAGCGAGGCAAACGGCACCACAATCTGCTGTTGGCTACCGTCGGCTTCCCTAATGGTCACCAGCAAGTCACCGCTGCCCCCAGTAGGGAACATATCGTTGATTTCAAACGCACCTGGCGCCACGTAGGTCTGGTAAATCACATAACCGTTCTGGCGGATAGTCACCTGCGCATTGGTTCGTGCAATACCCCGAACCATTGGCGCATAGCCCTTCAGGCTGTCCGGTATCATTTCGTCGTCCGAGGCCAACTGCCCACCACGGAACGGTACGCTGTCGAACACGTCCGAAGGCGAACTGCTATCCCCCAGCGTCATCTGACTTTTCAGCGCGATAATGTCACGCTGGGCATAGGTATAGATGGTGTCCCATTTATCCTGGCCGTCACTGCTTCGGCTCCAGGTCGTGTAGTTACGCAACCGCCACGCCCCGAGGTTGACACCTGGCCGCAGGTTGACGAACTGGCTGTTGCTGTCTTGGTTATTACCATTACGTGCATAAGTGTTGGCTCCGCTCATGCTGTAGTTGAGCAGCAATGCCGGGATACCTTGATCCCATTGGCTTTCAGGAACGTAACCACGCGCTTTCTGTGAGAGGGCTGCCTGAGGAATACTGATCAGTAATTGCTGTTCGCTGAAACGGAACTTGGCGCTGGCCTGGGGAATGGCACTGATGTTGGCGCATTGTGACTTGGCATCACCGAGCCCTGGGAATAAATCGGTTTTCACCCCCAAGGCATTAAGTTGCTCTACGCTCAGACAAGGTTGCAGATGCTCTTTGCCATCAGCCCCTTTTTGCATACTGAACGTCACATCCCGTGTGTCCTGCTGCTCGTTATTGAGATAGATATCGACCCGATAGGTGCCTGGTGCCTGACCTATGCCTTCTTCAAAAACCGTTAAATCTGTCGCGCCCTGGTTTGGGTTATCCATTTGCAGCAGTGCAGGGTTAAAATAGTCACGCGCCTGTACGCTAAAGGATAGGGTTCCCATCAATGCCAACTGGGTAGCGATCAAATACGCCAACCGACTGACGCGCGGCGAGTGCCCGGCCTGGCTTTTATAATTATTCATCCGTTTGACTCCATTGCCTACAGGGTGAAACTACCCCTGTGTCCTGTGCCCCACGGCCTGTGGGGATCCCTGCTCACTGAAGGCTATAACGACGCGAGTTGCTCTTTGCTTACCGCCCCGTAATCATTGATAATTTTCCAACTGAGCGGGCCGCCGCTCACTCCGGTTGGCAGTGCAAAGCTTGCCGTACTCATCGGAGCCACATAGGTCACATCGTTCAATTTCTTGCCTGCAACCTTCACTTCATAGAAATTCATATAAAACGGCGTCGGGTTGGTCACCTGCAGGTTATTACCACTGCGTTGCCAGGTCAGTTTCTCTGTGACCAGCTCCGGCGTACCTTTGATACCCTGTGGGCGGTAAATCAGCTTGATGCGCGTCTTCACTGCAATTTGCAGCGTATTGCGGACTTCAGCTTTGCTGGCGGCGGGGATGGACTTGATGTTCATCCAATACAACGATTCTTTATCGGAGGGCAGATTGCCCCCGGCACGCACCACGCGCAGGACGTTTTTCTGGTCGCCATCCAGGCGGAACAGCGGCGGGGTCACCACAAAGGGGGCTTTCTCAGCGCCACCTGCGGTGGTCTCTACCCAGGTCTGGATGAGGTACGGCCCCTTGTCCGGGTTACTGACGCTCAGTGAAGACTCCTTTTTACCGCCTTCATAAATCAGACGCGTACCGCCCACAACCACACCGGCCTGAGCAGCACAGCTCATCATCAGCAAGCTCGTCAGCACTGTGGCAGGAATAAATTTCATACAAACACCCCGTGAAATGAGACATAAAGGCCAGCTCAACTACCGCTGGCCTGAAATCAGAACAACTAATCTCTACGTCGAATTGGTAAAGTCTTAGTTGTAGTTAAGGGTGAAGCTAGCGGTGGAGTTCGCAACACCAGAAGTGATGGTGGAGGAGGTAGAGATATAACGTGCAACGAAGTTCAAATCGTTATTACCCACAACCAGTGGATATGATTTAGATGCGGTAAACAATGGAACTACAGTGTTAACGTCATCGCTCAGCTGAATACCAACGCCAGTTGCGCCACCAGCAGTCAGTGCCAGAACGGTGTTGTCACCAGACACAGCGATACCGTCAAATTTGACTGCAGCTTGAGTTGCCGCAGCCGGGCAACCTGTCAATTTGATGGTGAAATTGGTTGCAGAAGATTTAACACCCGCAGTCGGAACGCCACCCACGTTGAAGGAAGTGGTAGCGACTTCACCCAGATTCACTTGCAGTGGGCTGCCTGGGTTGTTAGTCACAACACAAGCGTCGTCAGTGATTTTACCTACGAAATCCACTTGACCATCAGCAGCAGCAGCAGCGGTAACGGCAAACACAGAAGAGGCCAATACGGCAACAGCAATCAGATTCTTTTTCATACAACACTTTCCTTTAATGTAATGCACCCATGTGCATAGCAAAATTATTTGACATAGCCTTATGTCGTTCCCTGTTTATTTAGTTCCTAGCGATAACCTCGCCCGTTAAATAACTGCTCGGGCCGTTAAGCCTTGTCTAACCGACGAGTCATTTTGAACTAAAGTGTACCGTCCAAATATTTATGCTGAAAATTCTTAGCCACCAGCATTAAACTTCAACCAGCGAGCAATTAATGAACAAACATGAAACGTTAAGACTATCTTCAATGCCGAGGGGGATTTTTTAGACCAGTCAGGAGTGTGCATGAACAGCCACTAATGGGGAGAGCTCAATGATAAATAATCGTCTCAAAACCAACTCAAATCATTGATATTATTAGTTATTTAAAAATTAGGAATGTTGCCATAACAAATTTGTTGACTCGCGAAAAGATAATCCCTAGAGTGCGTGACAGTTTAGTTCAAAGTGTACCGGGTGAATTAAATTATTACATTTTGTTTACCAGACTTCTTTAAATCTCCGCGCATTGCTGGCCGTATAAAGTACGGTGTGCTGAATATTCTTATGCCCAAGAAAATCCTGAATCAATCGAGTATCTATCCCGCGGTCTGCCAGCGCGAATCCACAACCATGTCGCAGCATGTGAGGATGAGCGTTAATCTCCAGACCAGCCAACTCACTGTAATTACGCATTAACCAGTAGATACGCTGGCGGGATAGATGATTCCCTTTCTCGGAAAGGAATAACCAGTCGCTGTCCGCACCTCGATAAGTGCGTCTGACCTTTAACCAGGCGCGTAACGCTTTATGTTCTTTGGCATATAAAGGATGAATGGTGGAAAAGCCGTTTTTCAGGCGATGGATATAAATGCTTTTTCCCTCCAAATCGATATCGGAAAGGCGCCAGCGGTTGATCTCACTGACGCGACATCCGTGGATAAAACACATCCAAATCAAACAGTAATCGCGTTCAGCATGTTTACCATGCTGAGTAGCTCCTAGCAGACGCGCAACTTCGGAAGGAGTCAGATGCTTGCGATTATTCATAGTGCCTCACTGTGACTTTACTAAAAAATGTGCAGGGCTATTCATCCTTTTACATACCTACAAGATTCATAGGATCGCTGATGCAAGGGTTGCTACAGCTTCAACCTATCCCAGAATCAGTATAGCGGAGAGGAAAAAAGACAACAGCCATGGAATTGCTAAGGATATCCGACAAAAAAAAAGAAACGCCATAGAAAAACCAATACCCTATGATTTAAAGGATTATTCTTTCTTAAGTGGGAGATAAATCCGAAAAATTCATTCACAATGTAATGAAATACTTTATCAATAATGAGTGCAGTAGCTAACATTGGATTTATATATTATATCTTCATAACATTCTTATCCATGACTGCATAATAGGTTAGAGGTGGCTATATATACAATATTAGACTCAACCTAGGTTGGATGAGTCTAACCATTATAGATAAATTAAATAAACTGCTTTTCAAGCAGGTTTTAATTATATTCTGATCGAACGAAAACGCCCCGCGTTACTGGCGGTATAAATTACCGTATTCTGAATATTTTTATGGCCCAGATAATCTTGGATTAAGCGAGTATCGATGCCGCCATCAGCCAGCGCATAGCCACAGGCGTGGCGTAACATATGCGGATGCACGGGGACATTCAGTCCAGCAAGTTCACCGTACTCGCGAAACAGGCGATGCATCTGCTGGCGAGAAAGCCGCCCCCCCTGGCGTGAAAGAAACAGAAAATCACTGTCTGCTTCAAGATATTGCGGGCGCAGGGCCAGCCAACTGACCAGTGCGGAGTGCTCACGCGGCTGGATCGGATGTTGGACAGAAAAGCCATTTTTCAGGCGATTAACGTACAATTTTTTGCTGAGTAAATCCAAATCTTGCAGGCGCAGATTACAGAGTTCGGAGACGCGCAATCCATGAATGAAGCAAACCAGCAACATACATTTATCACGGACGGTATTCTTATGATCAGGAATTGCATCAAGTAAACGCTGTACTTCATCCATGCTCAAAAACTTACGATTGGTGTTAGCCGACATGCGGTATTTCCCTATACACATTTTTCCAGATATTGGATTTAACGACATAAGAAAATTCTGGTCAAGCTACAACCTGATGCTCATCATAACTTTGTGGAATAAATCGAATTTCAGCGGGTTTAGTGCCATTTATTCATTTCACATCGTAGTAATAACGTGTGGGACAGTCTGTTTTTTGAACAAGCAATTTTAACATCGGTGCTTTATTTAACCACGCAAATCGTAAGCTAGACTCACCATTTGATAGAAGGAGGGGGTGTTCGCGGATGCTCTGAAGTGAGGAAATAGGGAGTTATCGAAAACACTTGGGGTATGCAGAGATACCCCAATAGAAGAGTTAATCAGGCTTGCCTTAGACGGTCAAACCCCCGTCAAGGATCAGGCTTTGACCCGTCATATAACGGCTATCATCACCGATGAGAAACGCGGTGGTACGCGCCACTTCGCTGGCTTTGCCCAGGCGGCGCAGAGGAATTTGCTTGCGCAGCGCCTTCAGCGCCTCCGGCGGAATGGCCTGCGTCATCTCGCTTTCGATAATCCCGGGCAGCAGGCAGTTCACCCGGATACCAAAACGGGCTACTTCCAGCGCCAGAGATTTCCCCATACCGATCATCGCCGCCTTACTGGCCCCGTAAGCCGTTTGCCCGGTGTTGCCCTTGATGCCCGTCACTGAAGACATCAGCACCATCGCCCCTTCCCCCTGCGCCATCATGGCGGGCAGCAGGTGACGGTTCCAGTAAAAGATGGCGTTGAGGTTGGTGTCGATCACCTGCCGCCAGCGCTCACCGGTTTGCTGGATATGCAAATCATCCAGCGTGATCCCGGCGTTGTGGATCACCGCAAAAGGCGCTCCGAGGCGTGTCAGCAACTGTGGAGCCACAAGGTTCACCGCCTGCTCGTCACTGCCGTCACAGACGCAGCTTTCCACCCAACCCGGCAAACCCGCGCAGGTTGCAATCACCGCCGCGCTGGCCGACTGGCCGCTACGGCAGGTGAACACCACGTTCCATTGCTTGGCCAGTTCTTCCACTAACGCGCGGCCAATCCCCCGGCTACCCCCGG
Organism: Serratia sp. T13T92; assembly: GCF_047530105.1. Classification (NCBI taxonomy): domain Bacteria; kingdom Pseudomonadati; phylum Pseudomonadota; class Gammaproteobacteria; order Enterobacterales; family Yersiniaceae; genus Serratia; species Serratia sp. T13T92. The sequence goes on from NZ_JBLJAK010000002.1 coordinate 127,475, forward strand.
TCACTAATACCCATTGTTTAGTCATAGGATTACTTTTGCGTGTCAGCCAGGCTTTGACACAGCTCACCCAGCGTCATATTCGGCTGATTGATGAACATTTCGGCGTTGAGCGTGACTCCGAACTCACGCTTGGCCAGCACCATCAGCTCCACATAGTCCAGGCTGTCCAGATTCAACTGCTGCAGGGGCATCTCTGGTGCCAGATCGGCCATCTCAAGATCTTTGGCATCACAAATCATTTCAGTAACGGTGTCGTAAACCTGTTGGTAATTTCCCATGGTAATATCCCTATGTTTAGTTGTCGGCCATTGGCCATGTTTTTAAGGTCACCGAGGTGACAAGCAACGCTTGCCGCTGCGTTCTGGCCTCGATCACCGCGCGTAACACAAATCCGCTGCTTCGGTCCCCGATAATCAGCATCGGCTGAATGCGGTAGTACAGCCGATCTTCGGGTTCAAATAGCGTTTCGGGGTTGAATAATCGGGCGCTGAAGTGGGTCTCATGGTGCGTCTGTACCACCGGGATCTGAGCAAACACCTCAATCAGCGTAGCGACCTGTAGTTCCGGCAGCGCCGTCGTCAGCGCCGCCAAGGTTTCCGGGGATTTCACCAGCAATTGGAACAGCAGGGCGTCAAAGAAACTCCACGCCTGAGTGGCCTCCGATGCCTGTCCCGGGAACCGCTGGCTGAGAGCCATCACCTCGTTAACGGTCAGCGCATGCTCATACTCAGAAGCTACCAGCTCTAACGACTGAGCCGGAGCCAGTTTGCTGTTGAAACAGCTTTCCTGCGTGACACTGTCCAGCATCTTGCCGGTGATCTGCTTGCCGCTGCCCGCTATCTGCAAGTGATACGGCGTCTGGCACAGCACCGGTCGGCGCATGCGGGTGCTGAAAACATAAAAGTCATGCTCCAGCGGAGTTGCCAGCAACACCTCACTCAGATGACGTTTCATGTCCAGCATCGCACGCATCCCGTGGACACTTAGCTGATCGGCCCCCATTTTGCGCACATGCTGCAGATCAAAATGGATCGGGTTGTAGTCGCCGGAAAAGGCGGCCCACTCTTCAGCATCACGCAGGGTGTAGTTGAGGATCATGCTCATGCCTGCCCGATAACCAAGGCCGCGTTAGCGCCACCGAAACCGAAGCTCAGATTCAAGATGTTCTGTAGCCGGGCCGGACGGTGCCCTTCGCTGATGTAGTCCAGATCGCACTCCGGATCGGCATTTTTCAGGTGACAGGTAGCTGGCATCAGTTGATGCTGCAACGCTTGCAGACAGATGATGGATTCAAAGCTGCCTGCCGCCGCAATCAGATGCCCGGAGTAAGACTTGGTGCTGGAAAGCGGCGTGCTGTAGGCCGCCTCGCCGAAGGCCAGCTTGATCGCTTGGGTTTCATTCAGATCGTTGAGAGGCGTAGACGTGCCATGCGCATTGATATAGTCAATCTCCTCCGCCGTTACCCCAGCCTGGCGCAAGGCATGCTGGATGGTTTTCACCCGGGCAATCTTGTCTTCCGCCGGTGCAGTAAAATCGAAGGCATCGGAGTAATTGCCGTAACCCTTGATTTCCCCCAGGATGGTTGCCCCACGCGCCAGTGCGGCTTCGCGCTCTTCCAGGCACAACACGGCAGCACCTTCTGAAAGGACAAAGCCGTTGCGATCGAGGCTGAATGGGCAGCAGGCCTTGCTGGCATCATCCTGCTCACTCGCCAAGGCGCGCAGGATATCGATGTTCCATACGGCGGCATCGGTACACAGCGACTCGCCAGCCCCGGCCAGCATCATCGAGGCACGGCCACTGCGGATCACTTCAAACGCATCGCCGATGGCGATCGTCCCGGTAGCACAAGCAGCAATCGGGCTATTCTGATAGCCGCGCAGTCCCCAAAACAGGCTACAGGCCGCCGTTGCGGCATTCGGCATGGACAGGAAACAGCCAAACGGCGAACCCAACCCGGTGCGCAGATAGCCTTCGTAATTAATATGGGTTTCATCCTGACCCGCCCATCCGCTGCCGATGATGGTGCCGCACTCAAGCAGATCGTAATAGGCCGCCGGGCTCTCCCCGTGGAAGGCCATCTCCATCGCTTCGCGGGCCGCCCCCAACGCCAGGCGGGCAAAACGTGGCAGGCGGCGACGGATCGCTGCAGGAACGCCTTTCAGGCTGGGTTCATCGTCGATCACCCCGAAGAAACGTGACTGGATCCCCACGGCGGACCGATCGAAATAGCGGTAGCCCAACTGATAATCCATAATCGCCGCCCAGCTTTGCTCGGCATTCATCCCCAATGGCGTGACCGCACCAAAGCCTGTAACCACCACGCGACGTGACAAAGCATCTTTATTCATGATCTCATCCTGTTATATCACTGTCTTTTTCCACACCGCCGCCCAACGCCAACCACAGCTTCATGGTGGCATTGAGGTAGTTGTACTGCAGATCTGACAAATTGGTTTCGATGGTCAGCAGATCGTCCTCGGCATCCAGTAGGCTCTGGAATGAGACGGCCCCCGCCTGGTACTGGCTTCTGGCCAATACCAGGCGCTGCTGGCTAAGCTGCAGATTCTGTTGCTGATTGATTTTTTGCTGTTGATAGCTGAGCCGTTGCGACATGGCGTTATCCACGTCGGCAAGCGCGTTGTAGACCTGGCTGCGAAAGACAATCGCCGCCTGTTTGACGTCCAAATCCGACTTCTCAATGGTCAATTGCACCGTGTTCCATTGCACAAACGGCAACGCAGCGTTGGCTCCCAGCGTCCTGACCGGATTGCTGAACCATTGAGAGAAAATGCTGCTGGCAGAGCCGAGTGACGCAGCCAGTGACAGCGATGGATAGAAGCTTAAACGCTCCACATCCGAACCGGCCAGGGCTGCTCGCAGACGCCCTTCCGCCGCCTTCACGTCTGGACGGCGGGCGATGACCTCAACCGGCAGCACTTTGGCAATTGGCACATCCTGATTGATATCCAGCGAGCTGCGCTCTGCCTGACGATCGGTGGGCGAACGGTTAAACAGGATCGCCAGCGCATTACGGTTCTCTTCCCGCTGCTGTTGCAACGTGCGATAGGTGTTCTCGCGATTAAGCAACGACTGTTTCGCCTGTAACAGATCGAGCTGTCCGGCAGCACCGGAAGCATAACGTGACTGCACCAGAGCCAGCGTCTGCTGACTGATTTCCAGACCCGCTTGCTGCTGTTTTATCTTCTGGTTAAGGTTGGCGATCTGCCAATAATACTGCGCCGTATTACCGATCAGCGTCAGCGCGGTGTTTTGCCGATCCTGCTCTGTGGCTTCAGCCTGCCACTGCGCCTGTTCTCTGGCACGAGCCAATTTCCCCCAGAGATCCAGCTCGTAGCTCAGCGACAACGTGGTGCTGTAAGACTCCGTCGGGGTGGTATTGCTACGCAGGTTTTTGCTGTTGTTAGCGCTGCCAGCCACCGAAACGTCCGGCGTTAAATTGGTATCGGTTAACCCAGCCGCCAACCGGGCCTGCTGCAGCTGTATGCCAGCAATGGCCAGATCGTTGTTGCTGGTCAGCGCGTGTCCAATCAGCATGGAGAGCTGCGGATCGTCGAAACTCTCCCACCAACGTCCACTATGCTGCAGATAACCAGTACCTGTCTCCTGTACCCGCCATTCGGCAGGCACCGACAGCATCGGCCGCTGATAATCACTTTTCGTCAAGGCGCCACAGCCGCTCAGCAGCAGGGGCAACAACATGGTCAGAGAAAGCTTTTTCATCATCATTCGCGCGCCAGCGCCTCCGTTGGATGAAGACGTGCCGCATTGCGCGCCGGGAAAAAGCCAAAACCCAGGCCGATCAGTGCAGAGAACCCGCAGGCAAGTACCAACGGTGGCCAGGTAAAGATCATCGAGAACTCTTGCGTCACCTGGGAGAAAATAACCCCGGCCAACCCGGAGCCAATAATACCGATCAGCCCGCCCAGCGAGCAGATCACCATCGCTTCAATCAGGAACTGGCGCATGATGTCCGTTGGCCGTGCGCCGACCGAAAGACGAATGCCAATCTCGTGGGTGCGTTCGGTGACCGACACCAGCATGATGTTCATCACGCCAACCCCGCCCACCAGCAGCGAGATCCCGGCAATAGCGGTGATCAGCAAATTCATGGAGTCCGATGCCTTGCGGATAGCCTGCGTCATCTGATCGTTGGTCTGGGTGTAAAAGTCACGCTGGCCATGAGCCTGTTCCAATAGTTTTTCCACGCGTCCCTGTACTTCATGCGGTGAAAGCCCATCACGTACACGCAAGGTCATGGACTCGATCGGCATATCGCCGGACATGCGCTCCAGCAGCGCGGTATAGGGCATCCAGGCGCCCAGCATCATGCCGCTGAATTTGCCGCCTTTACGCTCGGCAACGCCGATCACCCGGTAAGGCGTACCGCCAAGCTGGATGATTTCCCCTTCTGGTGTTTCATCCGTTTCAAACAGCGTATCGCGTAATTCCGGATCGATAATCACCACCGGTTCCCGCTCGTCCAGATCGCGCTGGGTAAAACCGTTACCAGAGATAAAATGCAGGCCCTGTACGCGGAAATAGGCATTGCTGATGCCAGAAATCGCCACCGTAACCTCTTTGCCACCGCGCACCGCGGTCACCGCTGTGCTGACCACTGGCGATACACTGTCGACATAAGGCTGGCGAGCCAACAGCTCTACATCGGAAACCTTCAATGCGCGCGCAAAGTCAGGCCGCACTTTCCCTCTCCCTTCACCAGGGCGGATTTCCAACGTACTGTTGCCCAGTTGGCCGATCTCCCTGAGAATATTTTGCCTTGCACCCTCACCCACCGCCATCGACGACACTACGGAGGAGACGCCGATAATGATGCCCAGCATCGACAGGAAGGCTCTGGCACGGTGCCCCATCAGCGCACGCCAGGCCATCTTGATCGCCTCTTGTACGCTCTGCCAAAACGGCATGCGTCCTGTGGCGGCGACCACCGGCAATACGGGCCGGGTTTTCTGTGGCGCGACCGCTTCATTGCGCCTATCGGCAATAATTTCACCGTCGCTGATTTCAATAATACGCTGCGCCTGGTTGGCGACATCCCGATCGTGGGTGACGATAATGATGGTGTGCCCCGAGCGGTGCAGGGAGTGCAGGATTTCCATCAACTCCTGCCCACTGGCGCGATCGAGCGCACCGGTCGGTTCATCAGCCAGAATAATTTCCGCCCCGTTCATCAACGCGCGGGCAATACTGACGCGCTGCTGTTGCCCGCCGGAGAGCTGCGCCGGTTTGTAGTTCATCCGCTGTTGCAACCCAAGCCGGGTCAGCAGGTATTCGGCCCGCGTCTGGCGTTCCGCCGCAGGCATCGCGGTATACAGGGCAGGAATGGCGACGTTTTCGCTAGCGCTCAGATAAGGCATCAGATGATAACGCTGGAAGATAAACCCGATGTACTGGCTTCGTAACTCGGCCAACTGCTCACTGCTGGCGAGCTGGGTGGAGATACCTTTGATCTGCATCTCACCTTCGGTGGGTTTATCCAGGCAGCCGATGATGTTCATCAACGTGGATTTCCCCGAGCCGGACGCGCCAACGATCGCCACCATCTCGCCCGGTTGGATGGAGAGGGAGACATTTTTCAGTACCGCTACGGTCTGCAACCCAGAAACAAAATGCCGGGAGATACCGCTCAGTGAGATCAACGCAGAAGATGGCTTAACCATTGCTAGCGCTCCCTGCCAATACCACGCGGTCGCCCTCTTTCAGCCCTTCTTTTACTTCGGCAAACTGGCGGTCGTTCAGGCCGATGCGCACCCAGCGTGACTCAAGCTGTTTACCGTTCATCACCTGTACCTGATAACGATCTTTACCCTGTTGTTCACCAAAGGCGGCCACCGGGACACGCAGGGCGTTCTTCGCCTGCTCGGTAATGATAAATACCTGGGCGGTCATCGAAGTTCGCAGCAGGCGCTTACTGTTGGCGATAGCAAATACGCCGCTGTAATACACCGCCGAAGCCTGCTGATTGGAGGAACTTGATGCGTTGTCTTCCTGCAAAGCCTCATTGGGGGCTTCCTGGATAGAGCCCATCACGCTTTCGTAGCGCTGTTTTGGATCGGCCACCACGTAAAACCACAGCGGTTGCCCTACGCGCACCTTCAGGATATCGGTCTCCGAAATACGGGTGTGTACCGTCATGGTGTCCACATCCGCCAGCACCAGAATGGTCGGGACGGTTTGTGACGACACGATGGTCTGCCCTTCCTTGGTCACAATACCCAGCACTTCACCGTCGATCGGCGCAACGATGCGGGTAAAGCCCAGATTGGCCTTGGCCGTTTCCAGCTCCATCTGCGCCTGGACGATCTGCGCATCGTTGACCTTCAACTGGGCAACCTGAGTTTGGAACTGCGCCTGCGCCTTTTCCAATTCGCTTTTCACCCCAGAACCATCACGATCCAGCTTTTGCTGACGCTTCAATTCCTGTTGATATTGCTTGAGCGTTGCCTGGGTGACTTGCTTTTGCGCTTCGGCGCTTTGCAAGGCGGCTTCCGATTTACGCAGTGCGTTCTGTTGCAAGGTCGGGTCAATTTCCGCCAGCAACTGCCCGCGGGTGACACGATCGCCCTGCTTCACATACAGCTTTTGCAATTGCCCGTTAACCTGAGCACCAACACTGACCTGCAGTGCCGGTTTAAGAATGCCGGTGGCCAGCACGGTTTTTTCGATATCGCCACGGGTAATCTCTTCGGTGTCATAGGTATGATCCTGCGCTGGTGTCGAGACGTACCAGACGATCGCGCCGATCAAGGCCACCAGGCACAGCAAGGCGAGCATTACCAGACGGCGAGCCTTGCCAAACATCTTCAGCTTCATCAGCACACCGCCGTAGTCAGTGTCGGTGATGTTTCGACGCTAGCCACATGGCCATTGCTCACGCGGAACACCCGATCAAACATCGGCAAGACGCTCTCGCTGTGCGTTACGGTGATCAACGTTTTATGGTGCTCACGACAATGTGTCAGCAGAGTGGCCATCACTTGATGCGCCGTTTCTTCATCCAGATTGGCCGTAGGTTCATCAAGTACCAGCACCGGGCGATCGCTGTACATGGCTCGTGCCAGCAACAGGCGTTGGCGTTGCCCCAGAGACAGCCCAGCATGGCTTTCACGGATCAGGGCATTCAGGCCGCCAGGCAATTTCTCGATCACCGGGGCAAGGTTCAGCCCCTCCAGCGAACGCTCAATCTGCCGATGCTTTTGTTCATTAAAGTTCTCATCAAACAGCGTGATGTTTTCCAGCACCGTGGCATTGAACAAGATGTCCTCCTGGCTTTGCAGGAAGAACAGCGCGTGCACCTGCTGATAATCGAGCGGCTGACCATCCACCATGACGTCCCCTTGCTGTGGTGGCATCAGGCCGGTCATCACCTTCAGCAAAGTGCTTTTACCCGCGCCAGACTCACCGACAATGGCAATGCTTTGCCCCGGCCTGAGCGACAGCGAAAGATCGTGCAGCACCGGTTGCTGCGCGTCATAGGCAAAGGCGATATGGTTATAACGCAGTTGCGAGGTGAACGACGGGATGGGCGCAGGAACCGCATCATTGCCTAACGCCGGTGCAGAACGTGACGGAAACAGATCCCGCGCGCGGGTATCAATCACGTTCAACTGATTCTTTTGCAGGATGGAATAGAAAATCTTAGTGATGTAAGAGGTGAAAATTTCACGCACAAAGCTATACGCAAAGAACTCCCCGAGCGTGATAGTTTCGTTTTTCAACAACGGCAGCGCCAGGAACATAAACAGCACCATCTCCAGGCTGCCGATTAGCTGATACAGGCTGCTTTTGACCTGCTCGTACATTCTCTGTTGCTGGCGGCAGGTAAACAGCGCCAGGGCATATTTGGCAAACAGGCCCTTACGCTGGCTATCGAGCCCAGCGGACTTGATGGTGGCGAACCCTTGAATGCTCTCCAGGATAAAGTCGCTCTGTTCGGCCGTTTTGACCTGCATTTGCTGGGTAAAATAGCGGTCACGATAGATGGCCCAGACGCTAACCAGCCCCATCAGGGTGACACTGATACCAGACACCATCGCCAGCAGCGGGCTCATATAGCACATCACCGCTAGCGCGATGGCACCGATGATCCAGTCGGTACGCAGGCCATTATCCAGCTCGATTTTAATGCCCGAGGCCATCTGCCAACTGGCAAAACGGCTAAAGACGTCACCCGGCGCACGTTTATCAAAGAAATTCAGTGAATTACTGAGCAAGCGCGAGAAACCGGCCACGCTGTTGACCACCACAAAGCGTTTAATAAATCGCTCGGTGATCCAGCGCACCCCGAAGGCCAACGTGGTCGAAACGACAAACGCCAGCAGGAAGTAAAAATAGGGGAAATCTGTTTTTCCCGCAGAGGAAAAGACCTGGTTGATGGCGCTACTGACCATCGTCGGCATGATAAACAGGGTTAACGAGATCAGAAACGCCAGTATCATCAACCGGTAAATGCCGGGGATACGTGCCGTTTCTTTCAGACTCATGGTGTCGAACATGCGAAAGCGTTTACTGCGCTGCACGTTGGCTAGCGCCTGCGGATCGGGCTGGGTTTCATTGTCCAGCACCAGCGCATAACCGCTGATATCCAGTTTCAGCGCATCGATAGGCAGCAGTTGTTGGCCGATGCCCGGGTTCATCACGCAGACATGGTTGCCTTTGCGGTAGGCCAGCACCACATAATGACTCGCCCCGTAATGCAAAATGGCGGGCAGCGGTAATTCTGCCAGCTCATTATGTTCAAAGGCCACGGGATAAGCGGGCATCGCCAATTCGCCCATGATATCGCACAGCCTGGCCAATGAAGTGCCATGCTGTGAGGCCGGATAGCGTTCGCGCAGGCTTTCCAGCGAGACATCAATCCCCTGGGTTTCCGCCATCATGGCGATGCAGGCCAGCCCACATTCGTTAGTTTCGCCTTGAAAGACCAGCGTCGGGATTATCTTTTCCATGATCTGACTTCTTCAATTTCCGGTTTATTCATTGATAAAAAATAACGAATGTGCGTGCCATAACAGCCAGTCCTCGGGGTGCCGGACGATCGAACTCTCAACAATTTCCGGCAGCCTGGCTTTCACACTGCGCGCCGGCATCGGCGGATCAATGTGGATTTTTATCTCTTTGTCGTAATACAGGTAATAAAACACCACCTGCGCCGACAGCGCTCGGGCAATGCGGATCACGCCGCTGTGCAAATTGGCCGGGCGATCAAACAGACGGCAACTGAGCTTTGCCGTTTGCGCCGTATTGGTATTGACGGTGTAATCCGGCGAGATATCCGGGAAAATCATGATATTGCGTTGATGATCGGCCGCTTCCATAATCGCGCCCATCAGATTGCCAGCAATTTCCCGGTTATCATCATGGATCGAGCAATAGGACAGGTTAACGCCCCCTAATTCCCGCGCCCTGGCGTGATACACCTCCACGCTCACGGAGACAATCGCCGTTGCCTGTCCCGGAAATACCCCCGCACCGACCATACCGGCCAGCACGTCAGAGAGCATATGCAGCGGTGCCAGCACCACTGGGTGCCCTGCCTGATGCAAAGGCTCGACGACCGCATTAAGCTCTGCCTGGCAGCGAGCCAGTTGGGCTGCGACCTGAGGGCTCTGACCATAGGTTGCGGCCAGCTCCAATAAACGGCGACGCTGACTGGTGCGGGCAAAATTCCCTTGGTAGTCAGCCCCGAGCAGGGATTGCTTATTCGCCTCGGCCACAAAGGCACGCCGACGATCGCCCCGGTCATTTAATCGCAGCCAGCGGCCCAGCGCCCCCAGCCCAAGGAACCAACGGTAATTGCCGTGGCGCAGCAGCCAACAAACTGTCTTGCCGTATGCTCTGCGCAAGGGCAACGAACCGCGTGCCAGGGTTGTGAGCGCCTCTCTCCACGCCAGATACACCCACACGGCAAATAAACGCATTATTGCTCCAGCGGTTTGTCATGCTGTAACAGTGACAGCAGATGATCGGCAAACTCAGGGAAATCGCGATCCTGCACGGCCATCCACTTTTTGTTGACGATAAACGTTGGGGTCGCCTTGATTTTGTAGTGTCCGGATACTTTGGTCATATAGCCCAGTAGCTCTGCAACCTGCGGTGTCTGGCTGGCTTTGTTATAGGCAGCAAGATCGATACCGTTTTTCGTTAACCATTTGTCGCGATTGACCGGGTTACTCAGATCGATTTTGTCTTTGATAATGGCGTTATAAGCGCTCTCACGGTGCTGTGGTTCAATGCCCATCACCGTCAGGGTGGCAAACAACGGGGCAAAGCTCGCCAGGCCATCATTGTTCAGGTTGGCGATATGTACACGGACCAGTTGAGTCCCGGCTGGCATCCGCGCTTCCATCTTGGCTACATTCTCTTCGTTCAAGGCGCAATAGTGGCAGCCGTAAGAGAAGATCTCGACAATGGTATTATCCGTGTTTATCGGGCTGGTTTTAACGTCGCTCTCGCTGACCATAGTCAGAGCCTGTTGTTCAGGACCGGCATTCTGATTCAGCACAAAATAGTGGAAATAAGCCGTGGTGATCAGCGAAGATATAATAATAACCAAAAGGGTATAGGCGAAAAGATAAAATGGCTTCTTGAACATGAGCGCTACGTCCTAAATTACATATACCCAAAATCTTTCAAGGTTGTCTGTGAATAATCACAAACCTTAATGTATAAGGGTAGATCGATTAGCACTTAATAACGGAGGGATATTGATTGTTTTAGTCAGGCAGGCTGCAATAATCCTTGCAGCAGTCACATCCCTGTCCATTAAAAATGCACGAGAATCAAACAGGCTGATGCGATAAACCCTACCGCACCAGCACTGGCATTAGTTCCTGTCAGACAGGAAACCAATATTTACATTATGGCTGCGCAGGGCAGCTGCTCAGCGCAACTGGCTTGCTGTCAACGCTAACAACCTTGCCATCTTTGTCTACACAAGTGGTAACAGCATTACAAGTGGTTGGAGTCAGGTTTACATACTCAACGCTACAGGTTTTGCAAGTGCCGCCAACGATTGTGCTAGCTTCAGAAACGTTTAATTTTTTCACAACATCATCCTTATATAAAAGTGAAATAAATAGCCCTAGTTATGTCTATCATCAACGATAGAACAAATCTACGCTTAATATAAAGGCACGATAACCCATGCCTTTATTAAAGCGCAGAATATATGATATTTATTAACTTCTCTGTTACGGCGAGGGCAAAGATACCGTGATCTCTAAAACAGATCAATGGTATTTTTATTGATAAATATTATATAAGAATTATATTACGGAATTATTGATAAAGGAGTATTCTTAGAAAAATCAGGAATCACACTCTAAAAATCAGGGTTAAACCCTATCTTTATCGCATTAATTAAAAAAAGCCAAATACAGGATCATTCTTATCTCATGAGAATAATCATATCTCATGAGTGGGAAATTTTAGAGAAAAAATGGACACTCCCCAGCTCAGTCAACGGCTCTAGCGGATGAGGTAATACGCAAACAGGCATCATTTCCTCCCGGTTGTGATGCACTACGCATTATTTTTCAACGCCGCGTAACACGGACGTATTGTGGTGGAACAACCACGCATAATCCGCATTCCTCCCTCGCTACCTGCTTTTAGCCATTTTAACGTTGCCTCCTGATGACACGGAGGAAACAACAGATGGAAACACAACGCGGTTTTACCCTGATCGAATTAATGGTGGTTATTGCTATCATCGCCATCCTCAGCGCCATTGGCATTCCCGCCTATCAGCGCTATATCCAGAAGGCTGCCATGACCGATATGTTGCAAGCCATGGTGCCGTACAAAATGGCGGTTGAATTGTGCGCATTGGAAGGCGGTGGCCCGTCTGGCTGCGATGCTGGCAGCAAAGGGATCCCTGCAGGGGCGACAACACGTTACGTCAGCAGTATCAAGGTCACCGGGGGAACCATCAGCCTGATCGGCACACAAAGCCTGCAAGGCCTGACGGTGACGCTGGCTCCCACAATGGACTCCACCGGCCCCATGCGCTGGACACGCCAATGCAGCAGTAGTAACGCCAGCCTGCAGGAAACCTGCCAGGAAGTTTTCCGTTTTGATGATGCAGCGCAGTAAAGGGGGCAGCATGGAAATCAGCGATGAAATCCACGCGCTGTGCCAACGCTATCAGGCCCTGGCACTCAGCGAAGACGAGCAGAGGCTGACTATCGCCCTGCATGGTGAAATCCCTGCAGAACTGGTGAGCGCTCTGCGTTTCGCCACCGGCAAAAGCGTGGGGATTGAGCAATGGCCCGTTGCGCGGCTGGAACAGGCACAGAACCAGCGGCAATCCCTCGCTCTGGTTCCACCTCCACCGGAAAATACCGAGGAGCGGCACCCTTCGCTTAACGACGATAGCGACACGCCGGTAGTGCAATTTATTAATCAAACGCTGCGTAGCGCCATTCAACGGCGTGCCTCTGACGTGCATTTTGAACCTTATCAGCAGCGATTCCGCGTCAGACTCAGGATTGACGGAGTGCTGCAGGCAATCGCCTCTCCGCCCTTTTCGCTGGCGGCCAGGATCACTGCCAGGCTGAAGATCATGGGGCAACTGGATATCGCCGAGCGCCGCCTGCCACAGGACGGCCAACTCAGCGTGCAACTGGATAATGCCAGTTTCTCAATGCGGATCTCCACCTTACCCACGCTGCATGGTGAAAAGGTGGTACTGAGGATCCTGCAAACCGATCGCCAGGAGCTGCCGCTCGAGCAGCTTGGTATGAGCCAGGAAGCACTTGGGTGGTATGCCAATGCCCTCTGCAACCCGCAAGGCATGATCCTGGTGACCGGCCCGACCGGCAGCGGTAAAACCGTGACGCTGTACAGCGGGTTACGCCAGTTGAACGATGCGCAGAGCAACCTGTGCAGCGTTGAAGATCCCATCGAGATCCCGGTGTTCGGTATTAACCAGACGCAGATCAACAGCAAAACCGATCTGGACTTCGCTCGCGTGTTACGGGCCCTGCTGCGCCAGGATCCGGATGTCATCATGATCGGCGAGATCCGCGATAAAGAAACGGCAGAAATTGCCGTTAAGGCGGCACAAACCGGGCATTTGGTGCTATCGACCCTGCACACCAACTCCACCTGCGAAACGCTGACCCGCCTGACCCAAATGGGCATTCCTGGTTACCTGCTGGCGGCCTGCCTGAAACTGGTGATCGCCCAACGCCTGGTGCGGCGTTTGTGCCCCCATTGCCGCTATCCACAAGTTGAGATCCTGCACTTCCCGGCCACCATTTGGCCGGAACCCCTGATCCCGTGGCGTGCGGCCGGATGTGAGCATTGCTTTGGCGGTTATTACGGCCGGATCGGCGTTTACGAACTACTGAAGATCACGCCAGAAATCCAAAATGCCCTGATGCAAAATGCCTCAGTGATCCAGTTGGCCGATATCGCACAGCAGCAGGGTCAAACAACGCTGCTGCAAGCGGGCCTGGAGCTGGTCGCCCAGGGGATAACCTCGCTGGAGGAACTGTACCGCGTGGTCGGGGTGAACACTCAGGGTGAGAGCACAGCATGAAAACTCGCCGTCTGTTTGTTTGGCAAGCCATCGACAGCCAAGGTGGAATTCGCCATGGCGAACTGCTGGCGGAGGAGAAAAACCAGGTCTATCAGCATTTGCTGGAGCAAGGATTGCAGCCTTACCAACTGGGGGCGGGGAAACGGATCTCTGCACGTCAATGGCGTGGCGAGCCAATGATCCAATTCACCCGCCAGTTGGCTACCTTGTTGCAAGCCGGGTTACCGCTGGTCAACAGCCTACAGTTGCTGGCTCAGGAGCATCAGTCGGCAGCCTGGCGCTGTTTGTTGCTGGAAATCAGCAATAGTGTGGCGATGGGGCAGCCCTTTTCCGAAGTGATTGCAGATCAACATCGCGTATTCCCCCTAATCTACCGCCAACTGATCGCGATCGGCGAATTGACGGGCAATCTGGATCGCTGCTGCCTACAGTTGGCACAGCAACAGGAAGCCCAGCAAAGGCTACAGAAAAAGGTGCTGAAGGCGCTGCGCTACCCGCTGTTTATCTGCCTGGTGGCCATTTCAGTCACCATTCTGATGTTGGTGATGGTGCTGCCGGAGTTTGCCAAGATTTATCAATCATTCGACGCCCCGTTGCCCTGGTTTACTCAAGGGCTGCTGGCACTGTCCGGCGCATTGATCGCTACCGGGCCTTATCTATTGCTCACAGTGGCTGGGCTGGCAGGATTTTATTGGCGCAGGTTGCATCCGTTAGCAAATTGGCAGCAACGTGAGCAGGCGATGCTGCTACGCATCCCGTTGATTGCCTCGTTGGTCAAGGGCAATTGCCTGAGCCAGGTATTCCGTATTCTGGCCATGACACAGCAGGCAGGATTGACGCTGGTGGCAGGGCTAAGCGCCGCGAAGCTATCGGTGAATATTGTGTTTTATTGCCAGGCGCTGACGGCGATCGAACAGCAGCTCTCGCAAGGGTATCCCTTCCACAGCGCGCTAGCTCAACAGCCACTGTTTCCTTCGCTATGCCAGCAATTAGTGCGGGTGGGAGAAGAGTCCGGCACGCTCGATATCCTGTTGGACAAGCTGGCGCTTTGGCACGAACAACAGACCTATGAGCTCGCCGATACGCTGGCGCAAACGCTGGAGCCGTTGTTGATGATAGTGGTTGGCGGGATTGTAGGTACGTTGGTGATCGCGATGTATTTGCCGATATTCCAATTGGGGAATGTATTGGGATAATGCTTTCAATTTTCGCCCTGTTTGATACGGGCACAGCATTGCTGCGCCCCTACCAGGTCAGGCAATTATTTGCTGCCGAAAACGCGGTTTTCCTGCTCCGCAACGCGGATAAAGGTGGTGCGTTTGGTCAGCTCTTTCAGACGTTCTGCGCCCACATAAGTACAGGCAGAACGCAGGCCACCGAGGATATCGCGCACGGTAAACTCGACTTCACCACGCAGCGGCAGCTTGACGGTTTTACCTTCCGCAGCACGGTAGCCGGCTACCCCGCCCACATGGCGTTTCATGGCAGACTCTGAGCTCATACCGTAGAACAGCATGAATTTCTCACCGTTCTCTTCCACCACGGTGCCTTCACATTCGTCGTGCCCGGCCAACATCCCACCCAGCATGACAAAGTCTGCGCCGCCGCCGAAGGCTTTCGCCACATCACCCGGTACAGAACAACCGCCATCGCTGACAATCTGCCCGCCCAAGCCATGTGCGGCATCGGCACATTCGATCACCGCGGAAAGCTGCGGATAGCCCACACCGGTTTTCACACGGGTGGTACAGACCGAACCAGGACCAATCCCGACCTTGACGATGTCGGCACCGGACAGCACCAGCTCTTCCACCATTTCACCGGTAACCACGTTACCCGCGCAGATCACATGGCTAGGGCAAGCTTCACGGGCTTTTTTCAGGAAGGCAACAAAGTGTTCGGAATAGCCGTTGGCCACGTCGATGCAGATAAACTTCAACGCTGGGGAAAGTGCCAGGATCTGCTTCATCTTGACGAAGTCGGCTTCAGAAGTACCGGTAGACACCATCACATGACGCAACACGGAGTCGGACGAGCGCTGAACAAACTCGGCCCATTGCTCAACGGTGTAGTGTTTATGAACGGCGGTAAGAACGTCGAAGGTTGCCAGGGCCTCGGCCATGCGGAAGGTGCCAACCGTATCCATATTGGCGGCAATAATCGGCACACCGGACCAGTTGTAACCTGAATGCTTGAAGGTAAACTGGCGCTCCAGTTCAACTTCCGAGCGGCTTTTCAGCGTGGAACGCTTTGGGCGGATCAACACATCTTTAAAGCCTAACTTCAAATCTTCTTCAATACGCATGACTTATGATTTCCTGGTTTTTGGCGACGGATCGCAAGGGGATTTCGAACCACTACCCTATGAATTTCAAGCTTTACCTTGAAAGGCGGCGGGTATTGTTATTGCCAGTTCCAGTGGTGTTATCATACGCACTAATAATCGCTCGGCAAGACTGCGATTTCGCCTTTATTTACGGTACAATCCCAAAAATTTACCTGTGACATCCCAATGTGATTGCCGCCTCATTTTCCCAATACCGCGCTCAAATTACCCCTCTCAAAACACCAGGCACAGGGCAAGTCACACGCACCCGCTTGCACTTCTGCGCGATCGCTTTATGATTCGTTTATAATTTTTGGTGAATATCAGGATCCCTTCGGCCATGTCCTACATTGTTGCATTAACCGGCGGTATCGGCAGCGGTAAGTCCACCGTTGCCAACGCCTTTGCACGTTTTGGCGTGGCCATTGTGGATGCGGATATCATTGCTCGCCAGGTGGTTGAGCCTGGAACCCCGGCATTGGACGCCATTGCGGCACATTTTGGTAATGAAATGTTGCTGATGGACGGATCCCTCAACCGTGCGGCTTTGCGTCAGAGGATCTTCAGCGATCCCGACGAAAAGCGCTGGCTAAACCAGTTGCTGCACCCGCAGATCCAGCGGGAAACGCAACGCCAACTAGCCAACGCACAGAGTTGTTACGTACTATGGGTAGTCCCCTTGCTGGTAGAAAACGGCCTGCAGGATCGTGCCGACCGCGTTTTAGTGGTGGATGTCGACAGCGAAACACAATTAGCCAGAACCATGGCCCGCGACGGCATCAGCCGTCAGCAGGCACTGAATATTCTGTCTGCACAGGCCACGCGCGAACAACGTCTGGCCGTGGCGGATGACGTAATTGACAATAGCGGTAGCGCACAAGGAATTGAATCCCATGTCGCCGCATTGCATCAACACTATCTTGAGCTGGCAACCTCAGCGACCCGACAGGATCACACCGAATGAGTGACGCTTCCCCGACCGTTCTCTTTGAACACCCGTTAAACGAAAAAATGCGCACCTGGCTGCGGATCGAGTTTTTATTACAACAACTGCATGGCCAAAGAGCACTGAGCGAAACCGCTATCGCCCTGACCTTTTTCCGTACCGTTGCGGACCTGCTGGACGTATTGGAACGTGGCGAAGTACGCACCGAACTGCTCAAAGAGCTGGAACGCCAGCAGCAGAAATTACTGCAGTGGGCAGAATTGCCCGGTGTCGATATCTCGGTGGTCAATCAGCTACGCAGCCAGCTGAAAGGCTGTGCATCTGCGCTGATGTCTGCCCCGCGTATGGGCCAGGCGCTGCGTGAAGACCGGCTGATTAGCCTGGTTCGCCAACGTCTGAGCATCCCTGGCGGTTGTTGCAGCTTTGATTTGCCTACGCTGCATATGTGGATGCACGTAGCACAGCATGAACGTGATGCGGACGTGGCAGAGTGGTTGCAAACTCTCGAACCCTTGAATCAGGCGCTGACCATCGTGTTGGATCTGGTGCGCCAGGCCGGGCCGTTTCGCAATCAGATCAGCCTCAACGGCTTCTTCCAGGATAACGCCGAAGGGGCAGATCTGTTACGCTTGCGTATTAATCTGGCTTACCAGCTTTACCCGCAGATTTCCGGCCACAAGACGCGCTATGCCATCCGTTTCCTGCCGCTAGACAGTGAAACCGGCACAGTGCCAGAGCGTCTTACCTTTGAGCTGGCGTGCTGCTAACACACTGAATTACCCCTTTAACTATCAGAGGGAGAAAGGAATGAATATGACCGTAGTAAAATGCCCAACCTGTGGCAAAGGCGTGGTTTGGGGTGAAGTCAGCCCGTATCGCCCGTTCTGCTGCAAGCGCTGCCAGTTGATCGATCTCGGTGAATGGGCCGATGAAGAGAAACGCATTCCCAGCAATAATGAGCTGAATGAAAGCGAAGATTGGAGTGAAGAGGATAAGGATAGTTAAAACGACGTCATTAGGCCTGGCGCTGCCAGGCCTAAAATGCATTACGCTGCACTGGCCTGCGCCACCAACAGTCTAATGATACTGACGTTGGCTTCGGGGAACTCTTCCTCGCGCAGGTCGGCCTGTTTCACCCAGCGCATCGGCTGGCCTTCACGGCCATAGGGCTCGCCCTTCCAATCCTCTACCAGATAGAAATTCAGCGTCACGATCCGATCGGTAAAGCGGTGCTCCAGCACTTCCAGTAGCCGTGCCTGATTGGCGTGG
This sequence comes from Serratia sp. T13T92, assembly GCF_047530105.1. Classification (NCBI taxonomy): domain Bacteria; kingdom Pseudomonadati; phylum Pseudomonadota; class Gammaproteobacteria; order Enterobacterales; family Yersiniaceae; genus Serratia; species Serratia sp. T13T92. The sequence goes on from NZ_JBLJAK010000002.1 coordinate 145,604, forward strand.
ATCCCGGTTTCTTCCAGCAACTCGCGGCCTAATGCCTGCTCCGGCGTTTCGCCCTGCTCAATCTTGCCACCAGGGAATTCCCAAAAGCCGGCCATATGCGAATCCGCAGCGCGGCGTGTGATAAAGATTTCCTGCTGCGGGTTACGGATAATCCCTACGGCGATGTTCAGGTGCTTCATCGCATCCTCCAGATGTTACCACTTAAAAAAAAGGGCTCAGCATGCTGAGCCCTTCGATTGATGTCATATACAAGGGCGCAGCATGCGGCGCCCTCTACATTGTGACCCGGCTTACTTTTGCAAACGGCCGTGGCACTGCTTGTATTTCTTACCGGAACCGCATGGGCAAGGATCGTTACGCCCTACTTTACGTTCGGCGACAGCCGGAGCGTTCGGATCGGTGACCGCCAGGGCATTTTCTTCCTGGTGGCTTAGCTGTTGCTGGCGTGCCAGACGCTCTGCCTCTTCACGACGTTGCAGCTCCAGGGCTTCAACCTCTTCCGGCATGCGTACCTGAACCTTGCTCAACACGCTGATCACTTCATATTTCAACGATTCCAGCATGGTGGCAAACATGTTGAAGGATTCACGCTTGTATTCCTGCTTCGGATCTTTTTGCGCATAGCCACGCAGGTGGATACCCTGACGCAGGTAATCCATCGCCGCCAGGTGCTCTTTCCACAGGGAATCCAGCGTCTGCAGCATCACGCCTTTTTCGAAGTTGCGCATCATTTCGGCGCCAACAACCTCTTCTTTGCGCAGGTAATCTTCCTTCGCCTTCGCCATGATACGTTCACGCAGCGTTTCTTCGTGCAGTTCAGGCTCTTTATCCAACCACTCGGAGATCGGCATATCCAGATCGAAGTCGTTTTTCAGGCGCTCTTCCAGCCCTTTCACGTCCCACATCTCTTCCAGAGACTGCGGCGGAATGTAGCTGTCGATGGTGGTTTTAAACACGTCTTCACGGATGCTGTTGATAGTTTCACTCACGTCGGACACGTCGAGCAATTCGTTACGCTGGCTGTAGATCGCACGGCGCTGATCGTTGGCCACGTCATCGTATTCCAGCAGTTGCTTACGAATATCGAAGTTACGGCTTTCAACCTTGCGTTGCGCATTGGCAATGGCTTTGGTGACCCACGGGTGCTCAATGGCTTCGCCATCCTTCATACCCAGTTTACGCATCATGCCAGAAACACGATCCGAGGCGAAAATACGCATCAGCGCATCTTCCATTGACAGGTAGAAGCGGGAAGAACCGGCATCACCCTGACGGCCGGAACGGCCACGCAGCTGGTTGTCGATACGGCGTGATTCGTGACGTTCGGTACCGATAATGTGCAAGCCACCAGCGGCCAGCACGGCGTCGTGACGAATTTTCCAGGCTGCTTTAATTTCGGCAATCTGCTCTTCAGTCGGATCTTCCAGATGGGAGATTTCACTCTGCCAACTGCCGCCCAACACGATATCGGTACCACGACCGGCCATGTTGGTGGCGATGGTTACTGCGGCAGTCTGACCCGCATTGGCCACAATATCCGCTTCCATGGCGTGGAATTTGGCGTTCAGAACCTTGTGTTCGATCCCTGCCTTGGTCAGCTCACGGGAAACCACTTCGGATTTCTCAATCGAGATGGTCCCCACCAGCACTGGCTGGCCGTTGGCAGTGCGTTCACGAATATCTTCAATGATCGCCGCGATCTTCTCTTTTTCGGTCATGTAGACCAGATCCGGCATATCTTTACGGATCATTGGGCGGTTGGTCGGCACCACGATGGTATCGAGCTTGTAGATGGAGCTGAATTCGAAGGCTTCGGTGTCCGCCGTACCGGTCATACCGGCCAGCTTCTCATAGAGACGGAAGTAGTTCTGGAAGGTGATCGAAGCCAGCGTCTGGTTTTCGTTCTGGATCTCTACGCCTTCTTTGGCTTCTACCGCCTGGTGCAGACCATCGGACCAGCGGCGGCCCTGCATGGTACGGCCGGTATGTTCGTCAACGATAATGACTTCACCGTCTTTAACGATATAGTCAACGTCGCGGGTGAACAGCACGTGGGCGCGCAGCGCGGCGGTGACGTGGTGCATCAGCATGATGTTGGTTGGTGAATACAGCGATTCGCCTTCATCCATGATGCCCGCTTCCATCAGCATCTCTTCGATCATGATCAGGCCGCGTTCGGTCAGGTGTACCTGGCGCGCTTTTTCATCGACTGAGAAGTGCCCTTCACCCTGGAAGGTGTCGGAGTCTTCTTTTTCCTGACGGATCAACTGTGGGATCAGCTTGTTAACACGCTTATACATCTCTGAGCTGTCTTCGGCCGGGCCGGAGATGATCAGCGGCGTACGCGCTTCGTCGATCAGGATGGAGTCAACCTCATCCACCAGCGCATAGTGCAGCTTACGCTGTACGCGCTCTTCCGGGCTGAACGCCATGTTGTCACGCAGGTAGTCAAAGCCGTATTCGTTGTTGGTACCGTAAGTGATATCTGCGGCATAAGCTTCACGCTTGGCCGGAGCAGGCATGCCAGGCAGGTTGATACCCACGCTCAGCCCCAGGAACTCGAACAGCGGACGGTTGTTTTCGGCGTCACGCTGGGCCAGGTAGTCGTTGACGGTAACCACGTGCACGCCACGGCCGCTCAGGGCGTTCAGATAGGCAGGCAGGGTTGCGGTCAGGGTTTTACCTTCACCGGTACGCATCTCGGCGATACAGCGGTCGTTGAGCACCATCCCGCCCAGCAGCTGTACGTCGAAGTGACGCATGCCGAAGACTCGCTTACTGGCCTCACGCACTACGGCGAAGGCTTCCGGGATCAGGCTTTCCAGCACTTCGCCCTTTTTCAGACGCGCGCGGAATTCATCGGTCTTGGCCTGCAGTTCGCTATCAGACAGTTTTTCCATGTCTGGTTCCATACGGTTGATCATCTCAACCGCTTTGCGCATACGGCGCAGGGTACGATCGTTGCTGCTACCAAAAACTTTGGTCAATAGTTTGATTAACATGATTCTTTATATCTCTTACGCGACGACACCATAATGGCCGTCAACAAGCTGTTGTGTTGTTTGTTTTTTTGCTGCCCTGAGGGCAAAGATTAGCCGAGGGCTGCAGGCCCGGCGCGAATACCTTGCACCTGAGCGAGCCACAGCCCGGCCTGATGCTGCGCCAAAGAAGGAACGATGGGGTGATGGGTATCACGAATGATAGTCGGTGGTTTTGGCTCGTGCGTCAGTAGCGCATTGAGCGTGGAGAGCAGAGCAAGCTGAGCCACCTGTAATGGAGGTTCAACCGCAACGGTCTCCGCTTCTTGCACCCGGGCATAGACGGCCTGAGGCGCCAAAGCAAAAGAGAGGTGACGGATGACGGTTCGAAGCGCATGCTGGTGCCAGTAATCAACGTTAAACGTTGGGCGACGATGCACTTCTTGCAGTAACGCCAGGCTGTTAAAGGCGTGACTGACGGAATTTTGCCGGTTAAGACTGGACGAGGTGCTCGGTAATGCGCTTTGATCGACGGTGCCGGACAGATTCTGCGGTACGCCAAGCGTGGCCGCTACCATCCCCAACAGGAGATGAGGCCAGAAATAACGTCTGCCAAATTGTCGCCAACGATTTAGAATACCGATCACGTGTTTATTATCCGCCGGAGCCCATTATGCGCGATAGCCGTCCACAATTATTAGATATCCTGTTTGACGACGCGTCTGCAACAGAGAAAGGACCGCTGCATAACGTTCAGCAACGCGCTACCGCGCTACTGAAACTCAATCGTGCCGTGAAGGGGTTATTGCCCGCTCAGTTGCACCCTTGGTGCCGTGTCGCCAACTTCAGACAGGGTATTTTAGTGCTGGAAACCGCCAATGCCAGTTGGATGATGCGCTTACGCTATGAACAACCCAGCCTGCTATCCGCACTACGAGCGCAAATTCTACCATCTTTGTCGTCAATCGACATCAGGATTAATCCCTCGTTGATGGCAAAAGGCAGCAGCCAGGTACAAAACCACGTCAAAAGCACGGAAAATGGCCAGCAGGCAGAGGTGCCTATGCGTCATTTGAGCCTGGAAAGTGCGGATGCATTACGGGGATTGGCGGCGCAGAGCCCAGAAAAATTGCGCAAGATATTAGAACGACTGGCCGCGTTGGCAGGAGAGAGAGCCAACGAGACCGGTCGTGATAAGTAATTGACGTCTTGGCAGCTTAGGCCAGTACGGTTGACGGAGCCTTGAATGCCAACGGCATTTCGGCTTCATCCTGGAATGTCACGAATTCCCAAGCTTCCTGTTTCGCCAGCACGGCTTGCAGCAGCTTGTTGTTCAGCGCATGGCCTGATTTGTACGCGGTGAACGCGCCAATGATGTTATGGCCGCACATGAACAGATCGCCGATGGCATCCAGCATTTTGTGGCGTACGAATTCGTCTTCGAAGCGCAGGCCGTCTTCGTTGAGGACACGATAGTCATCCACCACAATCGCGCAATCGAAGCTGCCGCCCAGGGCCAGGCCACGGGACTGCAGATACTCGATATCACGCATGAAACCGAAGGTACGCGCACGGCTGATTTGGCGTACGAACGAATCGGCTGAGAAATCCAGACGATAGCGTTGGGTACTGGCATCAATCGCCGGGTGGTTGAAGTCGATGGTGAAGTCCAGGCGGAACCCGTTATGCGGGGACAGCTCTGCCCATTTGTCGCCATCTTCAACGCGTACAGTGTCTTTCAGACGCAGGAATTTCTTCGCCGAGTTCAGCTCTTCGATGCCGGCATCCAGCAACAGATAGACAAACGGGCTGGCACTACCGTCCATGATCGGGATTTCGGCAGCGTCAACTTCAATAATGATGTTGTCGATACCCAAGCCCGCCAACGCAGCATTAAGATGCTCAACGGTGGAAATACGCACGTCTGACTCATTCACCAGGCAAGTACAGAGCATGGTATCACGCACGGATTTTGCATCAGCCGGGAAATCTACCGGTGGATTCAAGTCAGTGCGACGATAGATGACCCCGGTATTAGCCGACGCTGGGCGCATTGTCAGCGTGACTTTCTTGCCGGTATGTAAACCGACACCAGTCGCCTGCACAATACGTTTTAATGTCCTTTGTTTGATCATCGTTTTATCTCGCAATGTTATCAATCCAACCAGCCCAGCATACAGCAAGGCTGGCGGGACAGTTTAGCACAAAGAGCGGAGATTCCAAATTATCAGCTTATTCCTAGTCTGCCTGCTTACGCAAGAAGGCCGGGATATCCAGATAATCAGGCTCTTTGTTTGGTTGCGCGTTCTGATCGTTCACCACCTTGGCGGCAGGTTTCACTTCCTGCTGCAGCGGTGACATACCATGCTGCTGGTAACGGTGATCCATCACTGGCTGGCTGGCCTGTTTATTGGTTACCAGGGTGATTTCAGGACGTTTGTCCATACCGATACCGGTCGCAACTACGGTCACGCGCAGTTCGTCGTTCATTTCCGGATCCAGCGAGGTACCGATTACCACGGTCGCATTGTCGGAAGCGAAAGCACGAATGGTGTTACCCACGGTTTCGAACTCATCCAGACGCAGGTCGAAGCCAGCGGTGATGTTGACCAGTACGCCACGGGCGCCGGACAGGTCGATATCTTCCAGCAGTGGGCTGGAGATCGCCATTTCCGCCGCTTCTTCGGCACGATCTTCGCCACAGGCAACGCCAGAACCCATCATCGCGTAGCCCATTTCGGACATCACGGTGCGAACGTCAGCAAAGTCGACGTTCATCAGGCCTGGACGGGTGATCAGTTCGGCAATACCCTGCACGGCGCCTTTCAGCACGTCGTTGGCCGCGCCGAACGCGTCCAGCAGAGAAATGCCACGGCCCAGAACTTTCAGCAACTTGTCGTTCGGGATGGTGATCAGCGAGTCCACGTGCTTGGACAGCTCGGCGATACCCTGCTCCGCGAATGCCATGCGCTTCTTGCCTTCAAAGTTGAAAGGCTTGGTCACTACGGCCACGGTCAGAATACCCAGATCTTTTGCGACTTCTGCCACCACTGGCGCAGCACCGGTACCGGTACCGCCCCCCATGCCGGCCGCGATGAAGACCATGTCTGCACCTTCCAGGGCGGCGCGCAGGGCTTCACGGTCTTCTTCCGCTGAATTACGACCCACTTCCGGGTTCGCGCCTGCACCCAGACCTTTGGTAATACCGCTACCAATCTGGATGGTTTGGCCAACTGCCGTTTTACGCAGCGCCTGAGCGTCTGTATTAACGGCGAAGAATTCAACACCTTCGATGCGCTCGCGCACCATGTGTTCAACGGCATTGCCACCGCCACCGCCGACGCCGATGACTTTAATCACCGCGTCATTGGTTAGTTCCATTGGTTCAAACATAGTTTCTCTCCGTTTTGTGCCTGTCGCTGCGAGATCATAAAAAGATTACTCAGCATGATCTCTTTGTCTAAACATTAAAACTCTTTTCTCAGCCAGCTATTGATGCGTTTAAACCAATTGCCCACCGAGGCGCGTTTTTCTACTTCTGCCTCACCGCTCAGGTGAGACTCTTTTCCATAGTGCAGTAGCCCGACCGCTGTAGAATAGTAAGGCTCTTGCGCGTAATCCGTCAGACCCGTGATGTTCAAGGGTTGGCCGATGCGTACCTGGGTATGGAATACCCGTTGCGCACAGGCTGCCAGGCCATCAATCTGGGCGGCACCGCCGGTCAGCACAATACCCGCTGCCAGATGATGCTTCACCCCTTGCTGACGCAGTTGCTCCTGCAATTGCAATATTTCATCGTTAACCAGATTCAACAGTTCGGTGTAGCGCGGCTCAATCACTTCAGCCAATGTCTGTCTTTGCAGACTCCGAGGAGGCCTTCCCCCCACGCTAGGAACCTCAACACTTTCATCCTTGCTAACAATCGACCCAAGTGCACAACCGTGTCGAACTTTAATCGCTTCCGCGTCGGTCGGCGGCGTGCCGAAGGCGTAGGCGATATCGCTGGTGACCACGTTCCCGGCGTAAGGGATCACTTTGGTGTGGCGCAGAGCACCGCCGGTATACACCGCCATATCCATGGTGCCCCCGCCGATATCTACCACACAGACGCCGAGCTCGCGCTCATCTTCGGTCAGCACCGCATAACTGGCGGCCAGACCGGCGAAAATCAGTTGGTCCACTTTCAGACCACAACGTTCTACTGCTTTGACAATGTTCTTGGCCATATCGTTATGGCAGGTGATCAGGTGCACCTTGGCCTGCATACGCACGCCGGATAACCCAACCGGGTTTTTGATGCCTTCCTGATAGTCGATGGCATATTCCTGAGGGATAACGTGCAGGATGCGGTGTTCGTCACGCACACGCACCGACTTGGCGGTATGCACCACGTTCTCCACGTCTTCCTGCGTCACTTCCTCTTCGGAGATCGGCACCATCCCGATCTCGTTCTGACAGCTGATATGCTTACCCGACAAGGCCAGGTAAACCGAAGAAATCTGACAATCCGCCATCAGTTCGGCCTGATCGATAGCGCGCTGTACGCACTTGACTACCGATTCCAGATCGTTAACGCCACCCTTATCCATACCGCGAGACGGGCAACTGCCCACCCCGATAATGTTGACCATGCCATCGGGCAAAACTTCCCCCACCAATGCGGAGACTTTTGCGGTACCGATCTCCAGTCCAACTACCAGTTTTCTGTCCGTCGACTTGATCATTGTTGTTTTGCCTGTGCCTGATTCTGTTGCTGATTACTGTTTGGTCGATCGCCCAGGGCTGCCTGCGGGTCGATAAACGCCGGAGCCCAGCCGACTGAGGCACCGGAGTCATAGCGTAAATCGACATAGCTGACGCGCTTGTTTTCCGCCTGCGCCTGCTGCAACAGCACCGGATAAAGCCCGATGAAGCGTTGCAAGCGACCCATGCGATCGTCACGTCCCAGTTCCAGCCGAACATCGTTATCCAAAGCCAACTGCCACGAATGGCGGGCCGTCATGGACGCCATCTTAAGCTGGTACTTGCTGGCTGCCAGCACGCCGTTCATCGCGCGGTAACCTTCCAGAACATCCTGTTCGCTGCCTTCCGGACCATAGAGCAACGGTAATTTCTGATTGCCCAAACGCTGCGCCGGAATGCTGAACGACTTGCCCTCGGCATCAACCATGTGCAAATCATTCCAATGCGCCACCGGGACATACTCCACCAGGTGGATTTTCAGCTCATCCGGCCACTGTTTACGTACGCTGGCCTGCTTGACCCACGGCAGACGCTCGATCTGCTGCTGGATGATGTCCACATCCTGCGTCATAAAGGTGCCCGGTGCTCCCAAAGCCAATATCGCCTGGCGAACATCGTCGTTAGTGGTGAAATGGCGTTCACCGGTCAATACCAGCCTTGAGAGCGGCAGACGGCTGGCATCTTGCATCCAACCCACCACTACCCAGCCGCACCACAGGATGGTGCCTAACACCATCAGCAGGAAAATCATCCCTGCCAGCTGGGTGCCATTGCTGCGGCGTGGGCCGTTATCCGCCTCGCGATCGCGTGCATTCAGAGCCGCTTGCGACATCTCAGTCAGCCAACGCCAGAATTCCCGCAACCAACTGCGAGAAAGTTAATCCGGACTGCCGGGCCGCCATCGGGACCAGACTGTGGCTGGTCATGCCCGGTGAAGTGTTCGCTTCCAGTAGGTAGAAGCTGCCATCGCTGTCTTGCATGACATCAACACGCCCCCAGCCGCTGCAATCCAGCCCACGGTAGGCCCGCAGTGCCAGCGCAGCCATAGCGGCTTCCTGCTGTGCATCCAGGCCGCTCGGGCAAAAATACTGTGTATCGTCGGAAATATATTTGGCCTGGTAATCGTAAAACACGCCAGCGGGCTGAATACGGATGGAAGGCAGCACCTTGTCACCCAGGATCGCCACGGTGTATTCCGGACCGCTGAGCCATTTCTCTACCAGCACATCCTCATCATGACGGAACGCTTCTTCCAACGCCCCTTCCAGGGCTGCGCGTTCGGTCACTTTGCTCATGCCAACGCTGGAACCTTCGCGGCTTGGCTTCACAATCAGCGGTAATCCCAGAGCTTCAATGGCAGCCAGTTGGCTTTGCCGATCGTCGCCCAGATACTGGCGGCGGCTCAGCGCCACGTAAGGCGCCACTGGCAGCCCCATCGACTGCCACACCATTTTGCTGCGCCATTTATCCATGGTCAGCGCCGAAGCCATCACGCCGCTGCCGGTATAAGGCAACTGCAAAAACTCCAGCAGGCCTTGCAATGTACCATCTTCACCGCCACGCCCGTGCAGCGCGATGAACACTTTGGTGAACCCGTGCGCTTTCAGTTCGGTGACAGGGAAGTCACGGGTGTCGATGCCATGTGCATCAATGCCCGCTTCTCGCAACCCGGCCAGCACGGCCGCGCCAGATTGCAGTGAAACTTCACGTTCTGCGGAGGTACCACCCAGCAATACGGCGACTTTATCAGCCATGATGATCCTCCTCTTTGATCTGTGGTTGCAGTTTTAGTTCAGCCAGCCGGCGCGCGATTTTACCGACATTGCCAGCCCCTTGCACCAGCACCAGGTCGTCCCCTTGCAACAGTTGCGCCAACAGCGTTGGCACGGTATCCGCATCGGACACCAGGATCGGATCCAGTTTGCCGCGATTGCGAATGGTACGGCACAGGCTACGGCTATCAGCGCCAGGGATCGGAGCTTCACCCGCCGGATAGACATCCAGCATCAGCAACACGTCAACCTGCGACAATACGTTGGCGAAATCGTCATACAGATCGCGAGTACGGGTATAGCGGTGCGGCTGGAAGATCATCACCACCCGCTTGGTTGGCCAACCGGCACGCGCGGCCTTGATGGTCGCATCCACTTCCGTTGGGTGGTGGCCATAATCGTCCACCAACATGGCACTACCCTGTTTTTCGTTCACCGCCGCCAGTGGGAATTCCCCCAAGAAATCGAAACGACGCCCCGTTCCCTGGAAACCGGCCAGCGCACGCAGAATGGCTTCGTCGGCAATGCCTTCTTCCGTCGCCACGGCAACCGCCGCCGCCGCGTTCAAGGCGTTATGGCGGCCCGGTGCATTCAGGGTCACCGTCATCAACGGTTTGTCCTGACGGCTCAGGGTAAAGTGCCCCTGCGGCCCGATCTGGCTATAGCTCTCGATGCGCACATCCGCATCTTCGCTAAAGCCGTAGGTGGTGATATGGCGACCCACGCGCGGCAACAACTCACGCACGACCGGATCATCGATGCACATTACCGCACGACCGTAGAACGGCAGGTTATGCAGGAAGGTGATAAACGTCTGCTTCAAATTCTCGAAGTCGCCATGGTAGGTATCCATATGGTCGGCTTCGATGTTGGTGACAATCGCCACCATCGGTTGCAAATGCAGGAACGACGCATCGCTCTCATCCGCTTCCGCAATCAGGTAACGGCTAGAACCCAAACGTGCGTGGGTACCTGCCGCCTTCACTAGCCCACCGTTAACAAACGTTGGGTCAAGACCGGCTTCGGCATAAATACTGGACACCATCGCCGTGGTGGTGGTTTTGCCGTGTGTACCGGCGATGGCAATGCCATGGCGATAGCGCATAAGCTCGGCCAGCATTTCTGCCCGCTGGATCACCGGAATGCGCGCCTCACGGGCTGCGACGATCTCCGGGTTGTCTGCCGGGATAGCGGTCGACACCACTACCACGCTGGCATCCAGCACGTTTTCCGGGCGGTGATGAAAGTAAATCGTTGCCCCAAGCTCGCTCAACTGCTGGGTGACCGGGTTCGGTGCCAGGTCGGAACCGCTGATCTGATAACCCTCGTTGGCCAACACCTCGGCGATACCACCCATGCCGGCACCACCGATGCCAACAAAGTGAATGTGCCGGACGCGTCGCATCTCGGGCACGAAAGTACGTAGTTTCGCCAATTGTTGTGTATTCATCACTTCTCTATCTATCAGGTTCGATTTAGCTCAACAGGGGTAACCCCGACGGCCTTACAGGGCTGCACGAATAATTTCTGCCGCCACACGTTCTGTTGCATCCGGGATCGCTACCGCGCGGGCCTTTTCGGCCATCTTCAACAGCGTTGGGCGATCCCAGCTTGCCAGCAGTTCCGCCACGACATCGGCAGTAAACTGCGGCTGTTCAATAATTTTGGCTGCACCGGCCTCTTCCAGAGGACGCGCGTTCCAGTATTGCTGACGATCTTTGTGCTGGAACGGCACAAAAATGGCCGGTAGTCCCGCAGCAGCCACTTCGCTGACGGTCAGCGCGCCAGAACGGCACACCACCACATCCGCCCAGGCATAAGCCTCTGCCATGTCATCAATAAACTCGGTCACCTTGTGCCCGGTCTGCCCTACCCTCTCGTAGTCTTGCAGTACCGTTGGCAATGCGCCCTTACCTACCTGATGCCAGAGAGCTATTCTATCGCCCAGCAGCGCGGCGACTTCAGGAACTGTCTGATTCAGCACGCGTGCACCTTGGCTACCGCCGATAATCAGCACGCGGATTGGCCCTTCACGCCCGTTCAAGCGCTCAGCGGGCAGCGGCAGCGCCAACACATCTGTACGCACCGGGTTACCCACGACGTCCGCATTCGGGAACGCGCCTGGGAACGCCTGTAACACTTTCTTGGCAATCCTGGAGAGCCAGCGGTTGGTCAGGCCCGCAATGCCGTTCTGCTCATGCAGCACTACCGGGATACCGCACTGCCAGGCGGCCAAACCGCCAGGGCCAGAAACGTAACCGCCCATCCCCAGCACTACGTCCGGCTGATAGCTGCGCATAATCGCTTTCGCCTGACGCACCGCCTGCCAGATACGCACCGGTGCGGTCAACTGCGCTTTTAGGCCTTTGCCACGCAGCCCGGAGATGCGGATAAAATCAATCTCGATCCCGTGCTTTGGTACCAGATCGGCTTCCATTCGGTCTGCGGTACCGAGCCAGCGAACTTGCCAGCCCTGCGCCATCAGATGATGCGCGACCGCCAGCCCCGGAAATACGTGCCCGCCGGTACCGCCTGCCATCACCATTAAACGCTTAGCTTTACCGCTCATCCGCTACCTCTTCACAAACGCCTGCGCTTTGGTCAGGCGCGTTTCATAATCAATTCGCAGCAACAGCACGATCGCCGTCGACATAATGATCAGGCTCGAGCCACCGTAGCTTATCAGTGGCAAGGTCAAGCCTTTGGTTGGCAACATCCCCGCTGCCGCTCCAACGTTCACCAACGCCTGGAAACTGAACCAGACACCGATCGAACACGCCAGAAAACCGGAAAATCGCTGGTCTATCTCCAACGCCCTGCGGCCGATCGACATGGCGCGAAAAGCGACGAAGAATACCATTAACAGGGCGAAAACCACACCGATATAGCCCAGTTCTTCGCCCAAAATGGAGAAGATAAAGTCGGTATGCGCCTCGGGTAAATACTCGAGTTTCTGTACCGAGTTACCCAGCCCTTGCCCCCAGAACTCGCCGCGGCCAAACGCCATCAGCGACTGGGTTAACTGATAACCACTGCCAAACGGATCGGCCCATGGGTTCCAAAACGAAGTCACGCGGCGCATACGGTAAGGTTCCGCGATGATCAGCAGCCCCACGGCAAACACGCCCGATCCGATGATCGCCAGGAACTGCCACATCTTTGCCCCGGCCAGGAACAGCATCGCCAGCGTGGTGATAAACAGCACCACCACCGTCCCCAAATCCGGCTGGGCCAGCAGCAACACCGCCAGCACCACCATCACGCCCATTGGCTTACAGAAGCCCCAGAAGTTGCTACGGACTTCCTCTACCTTGCGCACCAGATAGCTCGCCAGGTAGCAAAACAGCGACAGCTTGGATAACTCTGCGGGCTGGATACGCAATGGGCCCAGTGAAATCCAGCGTGAAGCCCCGTTGACCGAGCTGCCAACCACCAGCACCACCAGCAACAAGACTATCGATAACAGCAGCATGACGTTGCTATAGCGCTGCCAAACGGCCATCGGGATACGCAGCGTCACCAGCGACAGGCCGAACGCCAGGCCAAGGTAAAGTGCATCACGCTTGGCAAACAGGAAAGGATCCTCTGCCAGGCGCTGGCCGATAGGCATTGAGGCCGACGTCACCATCACAAAACCAACAATCGCCAGGCCAAAGGTCAGCCACAGCAGGGTACGGTCATACAGCACCATGCTGCTCGTATCGCTTTCACGCGATCCCATCACCCAGTCTTTCAGCTTGCTGGTCAGGCCGAACGTCGGCACCCGTAGTCTCATCCGCCCAGCTCCTGTGCCAGACGGGCAAACTCGTTGCCACGCACTTCAAAATTACGGAACTGATCCAGGCTGGCGCAGGCCGGTGACAACAGCACCATATCGCCTGATGTCACCTGGCGGGCAATGGCCTGCATCGCCTGCTCCATCGTTTCTGTCTGGGTCGCGACTTCCGGACGCAGCTGTGCCAACTGAGCGCCATCGCGGCCAAAGCAGTACAAGCGCACGTTGTCACCTTGCAGATAGCGTGCCAGCGGCGAGAAGTCCGCAGACTTGCCATCACCGCCCAACAGCAGATGCAGCGTACCCTTAACCTGCAGGCCGTTCAGCGCGGCCTCGGTGCTGCCGACGTTGGTGGCTTTGGAATCATTAATCCAGCGCACGCCGTTGTTTTCCCACACCAGTTGGAAGCGGTGCTCCAGGCCGGTAAAGGTCGTCAGCGCTTTCAAGCTGGACGCACGCGGCAGCTTGACGGCATCGGCCAGGGCCAGGGCCGCCAACGCATTGGTAAAGTTATGGCGACCGGTGAGCTTCATCTCGCTGGTGTTGAGGACTTTCTCACCATTCACCCGCAGCCAGATTTCACCCTGCTGGCGATTCAGATGATAGTCCCCCACGTCGGCACCAAAGCTGACACAGCGCTCATCGGCACCGCGCACCGGCATGGTCAGCGCGTCGTCCGCATTCACTACGCAGACTTCGGCATTTTCATAGACGCGCAATTTGGCGGCACGGTATTGCTGTAGGCCAAATGGATAGCGATCCATATGATCTTCGGTCACGTTCAAAATGGTGGCCGCTGCGGCATGCAGGCTGTGAGTAGTTTCCAATTGGAAGCTCGACAGCTCCAGCACGTACAGTTGGCACTCCTGGCGCAACAGGCTCAGCGCAGGCAGGCCGATATTGCCCCCAACGCCCACGGCCCAACCGGCGGCCTTGGCCATCTCACCCACCAGCGTGGTGACGGTGCTCTTGCCGTTGGAACCGGTGATCGCCACGATTGGTGCCTGGGCTTCACGGCAGAACAGCTCAACGTCACCGACGATCTCAACCCCGGCATCGGCGGCAGCGCTCAATTCCGGAGTCGCTAATGCCATGCCTGGGCTAGCCACAATCAAATCCGCAGACAGGAGCCATTCCTCGTTCAGGGAACCCAGATGACGTTCAACGCTCTCGGGCAGTTGATCCAGCCCCGGCGGCGAAATACGGGTATCCATAACCCGCGGCGTCACGCCACGGGTCATAAAGAAATCAACGCAGGACAGGCCGGTGAGGCCCAACCCGATGATGACTACTTTTTTACCCTGATAATCCACCATAATCAGCGCACCTTCAGCGTCGCCAGGCCAATCAGCACCAGCATCAGCGAAATAATCCAGAAGCGCACGATCACCCGTGGTTCTGGCCAGCCTTTCAATTCATAGTGATGGTGGATCGGCGCCATGCGGAAAATACGTTGCCCGCGCAGCTTGAACGATCCCACCTGCAGGATCACCGACAGCGTTTCAACCACGAACACACCGCCCATAATCAGCAATAAGAACTCCTGGCGCAGCAGCACGGCGATGGTGCCCAACGCGCCGCCCAGAGCCAGTGAACCCACGTCACCCATAAACACCTGAGCCGGATAGGTGTTAAACCACAAGAAACCTAAACCGGCCCCGACGATCGCGGTGCAGACAATGACCAACTCACCGGCATGACGCAGATACGGTATATGCAGGTAGTTGGCGAAGTTCATGTTACCGGTCGCCCAGGCCACCAGCGCAAAGCCCGCCGCCACAAACACGGTTGGCATGATCGCCAGGCCATCCAGCCCATCGGTCAGGTTGACCGCGTTGCTGGTGCCGACAATCACGAAGTAGGCCAACACCACGTACAGCAAGCCCAGCTGCGGCATGATGTCCTTAAAGAACGGCACAACCAGCTCGGTGGCTGGCGTGTCTTTTCCTACGGCATACATGGCAAAGGCCACGACCAGGGCAATCACCGATTGCCAGAAATATTTCCAGCGGGCAATCAACCCCCGAGTATCTTTGCGCACCACTTTGCGATAGTCATCGACAAAGCCGACGATGCCGTAACCCACCAGTACGAACAGTACGCACCACACGTAAGGGTTGGACGGATAGGCCCACATCAGCACCGAAATGGTGATGGAGGTCAGGATCATGATGCCGCCCATAGTCGGCGTGCCGCGCTTGCTAAAGTGCGATTCTGGGCCGTCGTTACGCACTACCTGACCAAAGGACATTTCCTGCAGGCGTTTGATCACCTTCGGCCCCATCCACAGGGAAAGGAACAGCGCGGTCAGCAGGCTGACAATGGCCCGGAACGTCAGATAGGAAAAGACGTTGAAGCCTGAGTAATATTTGACCAAATGTTCGGCCAGCCAAACTAACATGGTGCTTTCTCCTGTAACGCGCGTACTACCTGCTCCATTGCGGCACTACGTGAACCTTTGATTAACACGGTAATTACCGCATGTGCTGAGAGTAGTTCCGCTACGCGCGCGGTCACTGCTGTTTTATCCTGATAATGTTCACCGTTACCGGCGGCGGAGCTCAATACCTGGCTCAGCCCACCCACGCTGATGACTTTATCAATACCGGCCAGACGGGCAGCTTCACCCACCTGACGATGACACTCTTCGGCCTCTGCACCCAACTCGGCCATATCGCCAACGACCATCACGCGATAACCCGGCATTTCTGCCAGCACCTGCGCTGCTGCCGTCATGGAGCCAACGTTGGCGTTATAGCTGTCATCGAGCAACAGCTTGCCTTGCGCCAAGGCGATCGGGAACAAACGCCCTGGCACTGCCTGTAGCTGTTGCAAGCCTGCACTCACGGCGGCCAGCGTAGCGCCAACCGACATTGCCAGTGCTGCTGCTGCCAACGCATTGGCCACGTTATGGCGGCCTGGCAATGGCAACTCGATCGCCACCGTACCGAACGGGCTGTGCAGGGTGAAGTGAGTTACGCTCCCTTTCACCTGGATATCGCTGGCAAAGAAATCCACTGATTCCGCAGCCTGGGGGGAGAAACGCCAGACTGTCTTGCCCTGTAACTGCGCCTGCCAGTGCGGCCAGTCGTTGCTATCGGCGTTGAGGATCGCCACACCATCCGAGGTCAAACCGGCAAAGATTTCACCCTTGGCCTGCGCAACGCCAGCCAGTGAGCCAAAACCTTCCAGATGGGCAGCGGCCAGATTATTCACCAGCGCGCTCTGCGGTTGCGCCAAAGCGGTGGTATAGGCAATCTCACCGATATGGTTGGCACCCAGTTCAACCACCGCAAAATCATGCTGCGGCTCTAAACGCAGCAGCGTTAGCGGCACGCCGATCTCGTTATTGTAATTCCCGGCGGTATGCAGCACTTCGCCACATTCACGTAAAATGGCCGCGGTCATCTCTTTCACCGAGGTCTTGCCCGATGAACCGGTCAGCGCCACCACTTTGGCTGGCACCTGCTGACGTACCCAGGCGGCAAACTGCCCCAGTGCCAGACTGGTATCTTTCACCACCAGCTGCGGAGCCTCCACCAATAAGCGCTTACTTACCAGCAAAGCGCCTGCGCCAGCGGCGACAGCATCGGCGGCAAAGTCGTGAGCATCGAAACGCTCCCCTTTCAGGGCCACAAACAGGCAACCCGCAGTGACCTGACGAGTATCCCTCGTCACTTCGGTAATGATGCAGTCGGTGCCGATCAGCTCGGCATCCAATACCGCCGCCAGCGTCTGGAGGGAGACCGGGATCATGCCAACACCCCCAGCAAACGTGCGACGGTAGTACGATCGGAGTAATCCAGACGGCGGTTACCCACCAGTTGGTAATCCTCGTGGCCTTTACCTGCTACCAGCACCACATCCTGCTCTTTGGCTTGCATGATGGCGCTGGTCACGGCTTCGGCGCGCCCATGGATCACCTGTACATGCCCGGCATCCAGCAGCCCGGCCAGAATATCCTTGATGATCGTCTGCGGTTCTTCGGTGCGCGGATTGTCATCCGTGATCACCACCCGATCGGCAAACTGTTCGGCAATGCCACCCATAAGTGGGCGCTTACCTCTATCACGGTCGCCACCGCAGCCAAACACGCACCACAGTTGCCCTTGGCAATGCAGACGAGCGGCTTCCAGCGCTTTTTCCAGGGCATCCGGGGTGTGGGCATAATCCACCACCACCGTCGGCTTGCCTGGCGCATTGAAGACTTCCATCCGGCCACAGACCGGCTGTAGCTGATTGGCCGTGTTAACCAGCGTCTCCAACGGGTAACCGAGGGACAGCAGCGTCGCCAATGCCAGGATCAGGTTACTGACGTTGAAGGCCCCCATCAGGCGGCTTTCGATCTCGCCGTTGCCCCAGCTTGAGCTGAAGTGGATGGTGGCACCATTATCGTGATAGGCCACCGCCGTGGTTTTCAGCCAGCGGCCATGACAACCAGGCTGCAAATTGTCCTGCATGGTGACGGCCACCGCGTCTGGCAATTTGGCCAGCCAACGCTGCCCGACTTCATCGTCGGCGTTAATGATCGCCTGACCAACGTCGTGGCCCGCAAACAGTGACCATTTGGCCGCTTCGTAGCTGGCCATGTCACCATGGTAATCCAGATGATCGCGGCTCAGGTTGGTGAATACGGCTGCGGCAAAGGGTAAAGCCGCCACGCGGTGTTGCACCAGGCCATGAGACGAAACTTCCATCGCGGCAAAGGTGGCCCCTTGCTGCGCCAGATCGTTAAGCACGTGCTGCACGTCGACGGCAGAGCCGGTGGTATTTTCCGTTGGGCAAACCTGGTCTAACAAACCGTTGCCCACGGTGCCCATCACGGCGGCAGTTTCACCCAACAGTTGGCTCCACTGGGCTAACAGTTGGGTAGTGGTGGTTTTACCGTTGGTCCCCGTCACGCCAATCAGGCGCAGACGTTCGGCAGGCTGATGATAGAAACGCCCGGCCAACGCCGACAGGCGCTGGCCAAGTTGGCTCAGGTAAATCACCGGCACGCCATGCATTTCGCAAATTTTACCGTCTTCAGCTTCGCCTTCCGCTTCAGCGATAACGGCGGCAACCCCTTGGGCGATGGCTTGCGGAATATAGCGGCGTCCATCCGTTTGATGGCCAACTACGGCGACAAACAGATCCCCGGCAGCCGCAATACGGCTGTCTAATATCATTTCCCGCAGCGCGCGCTCGGGTGCCGTTGGCACCCACGGAGCGAGTAAATCGCGCAAATTACGATCGGCCACCTGAACCCTCTTTGTTATTAATCACTAATTCGCTTTTGTCACCGGTGGGCAGCGCATCTGGCTGAACGTTCATGATCCGCAGCGCGCCCCCCATGATGGCACCAAACACCGGCGCGGAAATCGCACCACCGTAGTATTTCCCACCCTGTGGATCGTTGATGACCACCACTAGAGCAAAACGAGGCTGGCTAGCTGGCGCCACCCCCGCGGTATAAGCGATATATCGGTTGACGTATTTACCATCCGGCCCGACCTTTTTGGCGGTACCGGTTTTAATGGCAATACGATAACCCTTGATGGCGGCTTTCACCCCACCACCGCCCGGCAAGGCGACGCTTTCCATCATGTGCACTACCGTACGCACGGTAGCCTCAGGGAAGACGCGTTCACCGGCAACCGGAGGGTCAACCTTGGTGATCGACAACGGGCGATAAACGCCCAGGCTGCCGATCGTGGCATAGACTCGCGCTAACTGTAACGGGGTTACCATTAGCCCATAGCCGAAAGAGAAGGTGGCCCTCTCTATGTCAGACCACCGTTGTTTTTTTGGGTATAAGCCACTGCTTTCTCCGACCAGCCCCAAATTGGTCGCTTTTCCCAGCCCAAAACGTGAGTAAGTATCTACTAACGCTGAGGACGGCATCGCTAACGCCAGCTTTGAAACACCGACGTTACTCGACTTCTGCAAGATCCCGGTCACGGTCAGTTCCGAATAACGCGCCACGTCTTTGATTTCATGGCCGCTAACGCGGTAAGGGATGGTATTGAGCACGCTATTTTCTTTCACTACACCGCGCTGCAACGCCGTCATTACCACCATCGGTTTCACGGTAGAACCAGGTTCAAAAATATCGGTGATGGCACGGTTACGCATGGTGTCTTTCGGCGTATCGGCCATATTGTTCGGGTTGTACGATGGGCTGTTGGCCATCGCCAGCACTTCTCCGGTGTTCACGTCCACCAGCACTGCGGTACCAGACTCCGCCTTGTTGAAGGCGACGGCGTTATTCAGTTCACGATAAACCAGCGCCTGCAGGCGTTCATCGATGCTCAGCGCCAGATTGTGCGCTGCCTGGCTGTCTACCGAGGAGATGTCCTCGATCACTCGGCCATAGCGGTCTTTACGAACGGTTCTTTCGCCCGGTTGGCCGGTCAGCCAGCGATCAAAGCTCTTTTCGACCCCTTCGATCCCTTCGCCGTCAATGTTGGTCACGCCGATGATATGAGAAGTAACCTGGCCAGACGGGTAGTAGCGGCGCGATTCCTGGCGCAGGTAGATGCCAGGCAATTTCAGCTTGTGGATGTAATCACCAATCGCCGGGTTAACCTGCCGGGCCAGATAGACAAAGCGCCCCTTCGGATTGGCATTAATACGATTGGAGAGCTGATCGAGCGGAATTTGCAACGCGTCGGACAGCGCTTTCCAGCGCGAATCCAGCGTAATACCCCCGCGTTCGTTCAACTCTTTCGGATCGGCCCACACGGCGTTCACCGGCACGCTCACCGCCAACGGGCGGCCAGAGCGGTCACTGATCATGCCGCGAGCAGTGGGAACCGACTGCACACGCAGCGAGCGCATGTCGCCTTCTTTCACCAACCGATCCGGATTGATCACCTGCAAATAAGCCACACGCAGCATCAGCCCAACCAGCGCCAACAGAATACAGCCGCACAGCAACGCAAAACGCCAGCTGACAAAGCTGGCCTGATCTTCCTGGCGTTTCAACTTCTTACCGGGACGTACTGCTTTCATGCGTTAGCTATTTGCTCCGTATCGTGACTTCGGCTAAACCACTCATGGCTTGACAATGATAATTTCCTGCGATGGATCAACGTGTTGCATCTGCAGTTTTTCGGTGGCGATACGCTCAACGCGGCTGTGATCGCCAAGAGCATTCTCTTCCAGGATCAGGTTGCGCCATTCGATATCCAGCGCATCCCTCTCCAGCACCAGCTGTTCGCGCTCGGCGGTCAGCAGGCGGGTACGGTGCGCGGTGGTCACCACAAACACGGCGGAAACCAGCGCGGCAATCATCAGAATCAGCGGGATCTTGGCGTTACGCAGCAGATCGCCACCAATGACGCCAACTAAACCGTGGCGCTCATTACCAATCACGCAGGCATCCTCTCGGCAATACGCAGCACCGAACTGCGCGCCCGTGGGTTTTCCGCCACTTCAACATCACCTGGCTTCATTTTGCCCAAGGCTTTCAGCGTGCGGCCGCCCATTTCACGCAACTGCGCTTCGGTTAGCGGAATTCCTGCCGGAACCTGGGCACCACGGCTGTGGTGGCGCATAAAGCTTTTGACGATACGGTCTTCCAACGAATGGAAGCTGATGATCGACAGGCGGCCTTCTGGTGCCAACACGGCTAATGCACCGTCCAGCGCGCGCTCGATCTCTTCCAGCTCGCTGTTGATGTAGATACGGATCGCCTGGAAGCTGCGGGTTGCCGGGTGTTTATGCTTATCACGGAACGGGCTGGCATGGGCGATCAGCTCGGCCAGTTCCTTGGTACGGGTCATCGGCTCAACTTGGTTTCTTTCCACGATGGCGCGGGCAATGCGTTTGGCGAAGCGTTCTTCACCGAAGGTTTTCAGCACCCAGGCAATATCGTCGGCTTCCGCTTTCATCAACCATTCGGCGGCGGATTGGCCACTTGAAGGGTCCATACGCATATCCAGCGGGCCGTCACGCATAAAGGAAAATCCGCGTTCTGCGTCATCCAACTGCGGGGAAGAGACGCCCAAGTCGAGCAACACGCCGTCGATCTTGCCCACCAGTTCCCGTTGCTGCACATAGTCAGCCAAATCGGAAAACGGGCCGTGGATGATAGTAAACCGTGGGTCTGCAATAGATTGAGCTGCGGCAATTGCCTGCGGATCGCGATCGATAGCCAACAAGCGCCCTTCCGGCCCCAGTTGGGACAAGATCAGACGAGAATGACCACCGCGACCAAAAGTACCGTCGATGTAGATGCCGTTACTGCGAATATTGAGACCCTTCACGGCCTCATCCAGCAGTACGGTCGTATGTTTATAATTTTCCAGCATGCTTATAGTGACAAGTCCTGTAGCCGCTCAGACAACGGTTCCTGAGTGGATTGTTCCGCGTCAATATCATCCTTGACTTGTTGATACCAGGTCTGTTCATCCCACAGTTCAAACTTGTTGAACTGCCCGACCAGCATCACTTCTTTAGTAAGCCCGGCATGTTGGCGTAGCGTATTGGCTAACAGCAACCGGCCGGCATTATCCATCTGACACTCACTGGCATGCCCCAACAGCAAGCGCTGGACTCGGCGCTCGGCGGGATTCATGCTCGACAGACGGGACAACTTTTGCTCGATGATTTCCCATTGAGGTAATGGATAAAGCAGCAGGCAGGGCTGATGGAGGTCAATGGTGCAAACCATTTGGCCTTGCGATTCCTCATTCAGTAAATCCCGATAACGGGTTGGTACGGCGAGCCGCCCTTTACTGTCGAGGTTGACCATCGTTGCCCCACGAAACATACCTGAGCTACCCCCTCGTGACCCTTTTCACCACTTTACACCACAAATTCCCACATAAGGGAGTTTACGGAGGGTATGAAAACCTTGTCAAGCCAGAGCAAGAGCGGTTTGGCAATATTTATAGGCATATTTTGGAGGCTGGCTCACGAAAGGAACTCTATTTATTGCATGAATATAAATTAACATCATGATTAAAGAGGAGAATTTTCTAAGCGGAAAGAGTGTGATTAAAATAAACACAAATTGACGATTAAATAACTCATTATGTCCTTCTGCAATCCAGGTCTCACTTTTCAACATCGCTCTCGGCGGGGACAACCCCACCGCATCCCGCATCGGTCAAGGCTTGGCTGCAAGCCGCCTGCCAGCAGGGAAATGCCATAAACCCTTGACTTAATAACACTCGCTGAGTATTTCGCTGCCAACGGCGCGCTATTTTACTTCAATTATTCCGTCAAAGAACAACCCAACGATAAAATAAATGAAGAAGCACTGGCTCAAGCCGCTAATTATGATTCAAATCAAAATGGTAAGATTATTCTCAAAACACCTATTTACAATTCATCTGGATTTTTTTGCGACTTTAGGAATATACGTAAAATTAGTGAGCCTATCGCTAAATCAGCCGCAACCCCCTCATCTCACCGTTGCCATACAATCATAACACACTGTTTATAATCGTAATTTTTACAACTGCCATTTTAAATTCCTGCTTTACGCGCTTTCCCCTCTGTTGTCAGGATAAAAATCACTCAAATGTTAAAAATAAAAATTTTAAGCCACTTATAACAATCAATGCAGTCAAGTAAACTACTAAATAGCAGCATGGTCAGTTAATAACACCTAATTAACATTAACAAACAACATATTAACCGATAAAATCAGGGATCGTGTCATGTCTAGAGCCGTTTCATCATGGCGCAGCGCTGCCGCCGATACTTTTGCGCTGGTGGTGTACTGTTTTATCGTCGGGATGGCGATTGAAATACTGATTTCGGGCATGAGCTTTAGCCAATCGCTCTCTTCCCGACTGGTGTCGATCCCCGTCAATATCCTGATCGCCTGGCCCTATGGCCGCTACCGCGATTTCTTTATCGCCACCGCACGCCGCAGCCCACACGGGCAGTTTTTGCTGCGTAACCTGGCCGATCTGTTGGCTTATGTCAGTTTCCAATCGCCGGTTTACGCTGCCATTCTTTGGAGTGTGGGTGCAGACGGCCAGCAGATCCTGGCCGCGGTGACCAGCAATGCGGTGATCTCAATGGCGATGGGCGTAGTGTACGGCTATTTTCTGGAATATTGCCGCAGGCTGTTTCGCGTGGTGGGTTACGTTTAGGGGCCGAATTACGGCCCCTTGAAGATTACTTGCGGCTCAGGCTGCCACGGCGGAACAGGTTACGGCGAATGCGCGTCATACCCGGTTTGGGTTTGCGTGGTTCATCCAGGCTGGCAAGTACCAGCTCCAGCACCCGCTCGGCAACATCACGGTGGCGCTGGGCCACGGCAAGCACCGGGCACTCCAGGAAATCCAATAGCTCATGGTCACCAAAGGTGGCAATCGCCAGATCCGCCGGTAAACGCCCACGTTGTTTCAGCGTTACGTCCATCACTCCCTGCAACAGCGAGAATGAGGTGGTAAACAGCGCCTGTGGCATCGGATGGGTTTTCAACCATTCCGCGAACAGCACACCGGCTGCTTCACGTTCATAGCTGTTGGCATAAAGATAATCTACCTGCCGCTCATCATCCTGCCAGGCCTGACGGAAACCCTGCTCACGCAAGAAGCTGACCGAAAGCTCAGGCAAAGCCCCCAGATACAACACCGACTTGGCGGGGAAAGTGCGTAACTCCTGCGCCAAGGCAAAGGCGTCTTCCTGATCGGCCCCCACCACGCTGATAAAGTGTTCACGATCCAGAGCGCGATCCAACGCGATAATCGGGAAAGGATCGTTAGCCCAGCGTTGATAGAAAGGATGCTCCGGCGGTAACGCCGTGGAGACGATGATCGCATCAACCTGGCGTTGCAGCAGGTGCTCAATGCAGCGCATTTCATTATCCGGCTGATCTTCCGAGCAGGCGATCAACAGTTGATAACCGCGCTGACGCGCCTGGCGTTCCAGATAGTTGGCAATGCGGGTATAGCTGGTATTTTCCAGATCCGGGATCACCAGGCCGATAGAACGAGTGCGGCCTGCACGCAGCCCTGCCGCTACGGCATTCGGGTGATAATTGTGCTCCCTGACCACGGCCATCACTTTTTCGACGGTTTTATCGCTGACACGATACTGCTTCGCCTTGCCGTTGATGACATAACTGGCCGTAGTGCGCGAAACGCCTGCGAGACGCGCGATTTCATCCAGTTTCACGTTAACCCCTTTAAATGACTCTCAAAATGACAATGGATCGTGTGGCGTTGTTTACCCCAGGCTTTCAATGTACGGCTAAGCATGCAGCGAACCGAAAGCGGAAGGGTAATGAGTAACCATGATAGTCACTATGGTTATTCAACCCGTAATGGCGATCTAACAGCAGAAAACACGGCCGAGCAACCGCTTTCGCCCAAAGGTGCCAGCAAATGGGCAAAAAATTAAAAAGAAAGGGCGCAGCAAACCTGCCACGCCCCGGATACAGTGCAGAAAACCCGCTATCAGCGCATAATCTTGTCGCCGCGCGACACGCCAACAATCCCCGAGCGGGCCACTTCGACGATTTCCGCTACTTCACGTACGGCGTTGAGGAAGGCGTCCAGCTTGTCGCTGGTCCCCGCCAACTGCACGGTGTAAAGCGACGAGGTGACATCCACAATCTGGCCACGGAAGATATCCGTGCTGCGTTTCACCTCTTCACGACCGTAGCCGCTAGCCTGCAGCTTCACCAGCATGATTTCACGCTCAACGTGAGCCCCCTGCACCAGTTCACTGACGCGGAGAACATCAACCAGCTTATGCAACTGCTTCTCTATCTGCTCCAGTACCTTTTCATCACCCACCGTCTGGATCGTCATACGCGACAAGGTTGGATCATCGGTAGGAGCAACCGTCAGGCTTTCAATGTTGTAGCCACGCTGAGAGAACAGCCCGACGACGCGCGACAACGCACCGGATTCGTTTTCCAGTAATACTGATAAGATACGGCGCTTCATCAGGTTCTCTCCGTTTTACTTAGCCACATTTCGTCCATGCTTCCACCGCGGATCTGCATTGGATAAACATGTTCGGTCTCGTCGACGGTCACATCGACAAACACCAGACGTTCTTTTTCAGCCAACGCCTGCGCCAGCTTGCTTTCCAGCTCATCCGGGGTACGAATGGCGATGCCGACATGGCCATAGGCCTCGGCCAGCTTGACGAAGTCCGGCAAGGAATCCATATAGGACTGTGAATGGCGGCCAGAATAGATCATGTCCTGCCACTGCTTCACCATGCCCAGGTAGCGGTTATTGAGGTTGACCACCACCACCGGCAGATTGTACTGCAGAGCCGTGGACAGCTCCTGGATATTCATCTGGATGCTGCCGTCACCGGTGACGCACACTACCGTTTCGTCTGGCAGTGCCAGTTTCACCCCAAGGGCGGCTGGTAAGCCAAAGCCCATGGTGCCCAGGCCACCAGAGTTGATCCAACGGCGCGGCTTATCGAACGGATAATAAAGCGCGGCAAACATCTGGTGCTGGCCAACATCGGAGGTGACATAGGCATCGCCCTTGGTCAGGCGGTGCAGCGTTTCGATCACCGCCTGAGGTTTGATGGTGCCACTGTCTTTGTTGTAGCCCAGGCAATCGCGCGCGCGCCACTGCTCAATGGACTGCCACCAGTCACGCAGCGCATCGAAATCCTGCGCTTTGTCCTCATGCGCCAGCAGTTCCAGCATCTGCGTCAGCACCTGTTTGGCATCGCCAACGATAGGAATATCGGCATCCACCGTTTTGGAAATGGAGGTCGGGTCGATATCGATATGCAGCACCGTGGCATCCGGGCAGTATTTGGCCAGGTTATTGGTGGTGCGATCGTCAAAGCGCACCCCAACGGCAAAAATCACGTCGGAATGATGCATGGTCTTGTTGGCTTCATAGGTGCCGTGCATGCCCAGCATACCGACGCTTTGGCGGTGAGTCCCTGGGAACGCCCCCAGCCCCATCAGCGTACAGGTGACCGGCAGGTTCAGCTTTTCCGCCAGTTGCAGCAACTCTTCATGGCACTCCGAATTGATGGCACCGCCGCCCACGTACATGATCGGCTTTTTTGCCGCCAGAATGGTCTGCAGGGCGCGTTTGATCTGCCCGCGGTGGCCTTGCACCGTCGGGTTGTAGGAACGCATGCTGACGTCCTGCGGATACGCGTAAGGCATTCTTACCGCCGGGCCGACGATATCCTTCGGCAGATCGACCACCACTGGGCCAGGACGGCCGGTAGAAGCCAGGTAAAACGCCTTTTTCAGCACGGAAGGTATGTCTTCGGTACGCTTGACCAGGAAGCTGTGTTTTACCACCGGGCGGGAGATACCCACCATGTCGCACTCCTGGAAGGCATCGTAACCAATTAGCGAGCTCGGCACCTGGCCAGACAGCACCACCATCGGGATGGAATCCATATAAGCGGTGGCGATGCCGGTAATGGCGTTGGTGGCCCCTGGGCCGGAAGTGACCAGCACTACGCCCACTTCGCCGGTCGCTCGTGCATAGCCATCGGCCATATGCACCGCCCCTTGCTCGTGGCGCACCAGAATATGATCGATGCCCCCCACCGTGTGCAGGGCATCATAGATATCGAGTACCGCCCCGCCCGGATAGCCGAATACATGCTTAACGCCCTGATCGATCAGCGATCGGACGACCATCTCGGCTCCTGACAATATTTCCATGGGTTTGCCTCCAGGCTTACATAGCTTGCTCTTGTCTGACGCCGGAACGTAGCGCCTGTCCTGTCTGGGGCATGGCCCCAAAAATCTTATGGACGTTTTGGACTCTTAACATAGCGTCAGAATATGGGGCAGGCAAACGGCAAAATGGCTTATCGTGGGCAAGGGTATTGCCATCAGGCTGGAGATGCGCGGCTTGGCAAAACTATGCACTAGCTGAGAGGTTATTCAGCTAGGCATTGTTTTGCATAGTGGGATAATTACAGAACTATATTAGGCAAGCTAATCGGGCGCAGCATGCGGCGCCCCTACGTACAATGAACCGGTTGAGGGATGTCTATCCCTCATTTTTCCTGATACATCGACTCTATCTCATGCTGGTAACGCTGGAGGATCACCTTGCGGCGCAGTTTCAGCGTCGGGGTCAGTTCCCCCAACTCCATCGAGAAGGCGGCTGGCAGCAGGGTAAATTTCTTCACTTGCTCAAACAGGGCCAACTCTTTTTGCATCTCCCGCAAACGCTTTTCGAACATTTCGATGATATGGCTGTTGCGCAGCAGTTCGAGCCGATCCTGATACTTCAGATTGACCGATTTGGCATACTCTTCCAACGACTCGAAGCTCGGAACGATCAACGCGGAGACAAATTTGCGTGCATCGGCAACGATCGCGACCTGTTCAATAAAGCGATCCTGCGCCAGGGTGCCTTCCAGCATCTGTGGCGCAATATATTTGCCGCCAGAGGTCTTCATCAGATCCTTCAGCCGCTCGGTAATAAACAGGTTGCCGCCATCGTCGATCATGCCGGCATCGCCGGTTTTCAACCAACCGTCAACGGTAAAGCTATCGGCCGTCTCCAGCGGTTTATTGAAATAGCCGCGCATCACGATTGGCCCACGCACCTGGATTTCATTTTCATCGCCAATGCGCACTTCCACGCCGGGCAACGGCTTGCCGATCGAACCAAAGCGGAAGTTGTTTTCTTCCCAGCAGGAGACCGTGGCACAGGTTTCCGTCATGCCGTAGCCGTATTTGATGTTAATGCCCATCGCCTGGAAGAACAGAATGACGTTGTCATCAAGCTTGGCACCGGCCGCTGGCAAGAAGCGCACCCGCCCCCCTAGTATCCCGCGCAGCTTGCTTAACACCAGCTTGTCAGCCCAGCGGTGAGAGAGGTCGAACAGCTTGCCTAACGGTTTCCCAGCCCGTTCCTGAAGGAACTTGCGTTCACCGCAGACGATGGCCCAGTGGAATAAGGCACGCCGCAGCCAAGGGGCACGAGCGACCTTTTCATGCACCGCACTGAAGATTTTTTCATAAAAGCGTGGCACTGCGCACATCAGGGTCGGTTTGACATCGGCCATCGCTTCCCGCACCCAGTCGGTATTGGGCAGATAAACGTTCTGCGCGCCCGAATGCATGATAAAGAAGCTCCAAGCACGTTCAAACACGTGTGACAGTGGCAGGAAGCTCAGGGAAACGTCATCCGCCGTCACCGTCAGGCGATCGTCATGCAGCTGCAGCTGTGCGGCCATATTGCGGTAGTCAAGCATCACGCCTTTCGGCTCCCCGGTGGTGCCTGAGGTGTAGATAAGGGTGAACAAATCCTGCAAATCGCGCTCGGCAATTCTTTGCTGACGCAGGGCATCGAAGCGCTCGATATCCGCAAGACGTTCGAAATGATGCAGGTGTTGAGCAATCTCACAGCCGCGCAAATCGGCTGAAGCATCAAAGACAATAATGTGGGTCAGCTGCGGGCATACGCCACGCAGCGCAATCGCGGCATCCAGCTGTTCCTGCTCGCCGACAAACAGAATGCGGATATCGGCATCGTTAATGATAAATGCCGCCTGAGCCGGGGTATTGGTGGCATAAAGCGGCACGCTGACCGCCCGCAGTTCGAGGATCGCCAAATCGGCCAACGACCAGGCCATGCTGTTGTTGGCAAAAATCGCGATGCGTTCCTGTACCTCAACGCCCAGCGCCAGCAAGGCGCAGGCAATATGTTGCATATGCGCCCCGACCTGCGACCAGGTCAGCCGTGTTTCTCCCTGCGGGGACCACTGACGGAAAGCCGTATGTTCGGCACGGTTCGCAATGTGATGCTGTATACGTTCGACCTGATGGTAATGCTGCAAGGTATTGGTCATAGCGCTCTATGCCTGAAATTAATCAACCAGTTAACCGCGATTGGAGCGGAAGCTCTCACATCTCAGCTTACACGTGTTTACTTTTTTTTCGCAGTCTACCTAGTCTCCGGCTGTGGGAAAAGGGATTTCAGCGTAGAAGTGTGAGCTAAAACGCGCTTGTGCTCATTTCTCTTGATCTTGGACAAAAGGGAGTGCAAAAGGTTTACGCCAAACAGACAAAGTGGGATCGACGACCTGAAGGGAGAGGTGCCAGGTTAAAATAGCGACAGTATAGTTTGGAGCAGAATAGAGTTTCACCCGCTCAAATTAATTAACCCTCGTGGGTCAATGATATTTCCCACGGCGTTATTAACCGGAATTATCTTAGTTTTTCTTGAGCCTATTCTTATTATTGTTTCGCGCTATCCATTATCAACCCGACGCACTCGAAAGCGCGCTGGGCCAATAAATCACTAATTAGCGCAATACACCCGCTTGGCTAAGTACGGACTTCATCCACTGATGGCCTTCATCACGCTCGGCAGACTCATGCCAGGAGAGATAACAGGTGGCGGTTTTTCTCTCCCAAGGCAGCGGAATTAATTTTAGCTGCAAGGCTTGTGCGTGCTGCTGGGCAAACCAACGAGGAGCGATTGCTACCATCTCGGTCATGGCAACTAGATTCAATACGCTGAACAGGTCGGTACATTGCTGGGTGACACTGCGTTGTAGGGTTTCGTCCAGATAGTAGGGTTTGCTAAAGGAACAAAAACGCTCTAATGCGATGACGGCATGCTGCTCCGCCAGCATCTGTTTCTGGCTAATGGTACCCACCAGGCGTGGGTGAGACTGCGCGGCAACCAGGGTCAATTCATCATCGAATAAGGCAATGTCCTGAAACTCGGGATGTTCAAGGCGGCTATAGCCAATAACAAACTCGGTCTCCTGATAGCGCAACTGATGCTCGATGTTAGTGCTCATGTAAGACTTGGTCTGTATCTGCACGTTGGGAGCCATGCTCTTGACGTTGTTGATTATTTTGGCTGTCAGACGAATATCTAGCGGGCTGCAGATAGAAAGCACAAAGAGGCGTTCGCTGCTCAGGGCATCAAAGCCAGCGCCTGGCAGCTCATTTTGTACCAGCTGCAGTGCCTGACGTACCGGGCCAAAAAGTTGGCGGGCGCGCATGGTAGGCTGAATGCCACGGCCGAAGCGGACAAACAGCTCGTCGTTGAACATGATCTTCAAACGCGATACGGCATTGCTGACCGCCGGCTGCGACATCCCTAAGGAATTTGCCGCCTTGGTAATATTCTGCATCTGCATAACTGCATCAAAAACAGTGAGTAAATTAAGATCCACACTGCGCAAATGAATATCACCGTTTTCTTTCCTCAAGACAGTTCCTGAATTATATTCGGACATATCCAAACTCCACTAAGTCCCATGTAGATAATCTCGCTAGCGCGCAGGGGAATAACGGGAAAAGACACGCTACGTTATTCCCACACAGCGAAATTAGTTATCCCTTTCGACTACCCTTGTAAGATAGCAATCGGGCATCATCCTATAAAAATATGTCACAGCGGTGCATATTAGGCATCGCTCGTCGTTAGGTAGCCTTGGCACATCGGTTCGCAACTCGCAGATGGCATACAAACAAAATTGGCAGGCAAAACACCTGAGTTATGGATACCTGTTTGGCCCCCATCAACCTCTGGATCAGACCATAAAATGAGTTAATGGACAATCATGCAAAAGCAAAATAGGTCTCTTTAGCATCACTTAATTGATTGTAGCCGCTCAGTTCAGTGCTAAAAATACGAATAACGAATAGATTAAAGACAACAAATTGACAGCATGAATACCAAACCCGCAACGTCAGCATCCCCCTCAAACCATGTCTGCTGCTTTTTTGCGCCAACGATAAATGTTAACCGAGTAGTGTTGTTAATCAATGCGACAGCGCCACTTTCAAACCATTTATGCTAATAAACCCCCGATCACCTGCGGATTTAGCGCTGGCCCTAGGGGATTTTACCGAGTTTCCAACTAGCGCCATCCCCGTTGGTGCCACGCTTTTCAATACCCCTGTTTTAATCAGGTGTTGACATGCCCCGGCCAATAAAGTATCAAATTAGGCAACGAAACAATTTTAGAGAAGCTGACCGCCATGATCCGTACCCACCGTCTACTAGGCCTACTACTAAACGCATCTTATGTGCGCGGTACGCTGGTGGACGGGGTTCAAAGCTGATTCAGCCCATCATCTGCAAAACCCGCGCTACTGCGCGGGTTTTTTTTTACCCGCTTAGCGTGAAACAAACACGACAAGGAACAACACGATGAGCCAACAAGTCATTATTTTCGATACCACATTGCGTGATGGTGAACAGGCGCTGCAGGCGAGCCTGAGCGTTAAAGAAAAAATCCAGATCGCCATGGCGCTGGAAAGAATGGGTGTCGATGTAATGGAAGTCGGCTTCCCAGTCTCCTCCCCTGGGGACTTTGAGTCGGTACAGACCATTGCCCGCCAGATCAAAAACAGCCGCGTTTGTGGTCTGGCACGCTGTGTTGATAACGACATTGACGTCGCTGCCGAAGCATTACGTGTGGCCGAGGCCTTCCGTATCCACGTCTTCCTGGCCACCTCCACCCTGCATATCGAATCCAAATTAAAGCGCTCTTTTGATCAGGTGCTGGAAATGGCGGTGCGCTCCGTGAAACGCGCCCGTAACTATACCGATGACGTAGAGTTCTCCTGCGAAGACGCTGGCCGTACTCCCATTGATAATCTGTGCCGCGTGGTAGAAGCCGCCATCAACGCCGGTGCCACTACCATTAATATCCCTGATACCGTTGGCTACACCACGCCCAACCAGTTCGGCGGCATCATCACTACGCTGTACGACCGCGTGCCTAATATTGATAAGGCAATTATCTCCGTCCACTGCCACGACGATTTGGGCATGGCCGTGGGTAACTCTATCGCAGCCGTCCAGGCCGGTGCCCGCCAGGTAGAAGGCACCTTGAACGGCATCGGCGAACGTGCCGGTAACTGTTCACTGGAAGAAGTGATCATGGCTATCAAGGTGCGCCAAGACTTTATGCAGGTGCACACCAATATCAATCATCAGGAAATCTACCGTACCAGCCAGTTGGTCAGCCAACTGTGCAATATGCCCATCCCGGCCAACAAGGCCATCGTCGGTTCCAACGCCTTCGCTCACTCCTCCGGTATCCACCAGGACGGAGTGCTGAAAAACCGCGAGAACTACGAAATCATGACCCCACAGACCATCGGTCTGAAAGATGTCCAGTTGAACCTGACCTCTCGTTCCGGCCGCGCGGCGGTAAAACACCGCATGGAAGAGATGGGCTACAAGGAGCAGGATTACAATCTGGACGTGCTGTATGCGGCTTTCCTGAAGCTGGCCGACAAGAAAGGCCAGGTGTTTGACTACGATCTGGAAGCCCTGGCATTTATCAACAAGCAGCAGGAAGAGCCTGAGCATTTCAGCCTGGAATACTTCAGCGTGCAGTCTGGCAGCAGCATTATGGCTACCGCCTCGGTCAAACTGAAGTGTGGCGACGAAGAGAAGTCCGAAGCCGCCACGGGCAACGGTCCGGTCGATGCGGTTTATCAAGCCATCAACCGTATTACCGATTACCCGATTGAGTTGGTGAAATACCAACTGACCGCCAAGGGCCAGGGCCGCGACGCGCTGGGCCAGGTTGATATCGTGGTGTCTTACAATGGCCGCCGCTTCCATGGCGTGGGCCTGGCAACCGATATTGTGGAATCCTCTGCCAAGGCGATGATCCACGTATTGAATAATATCTGGCGCTCTCAGCAAGTAGAAAAAGAAAAGCAGCGCTTGCAGCAAACCAAACATCAAAATAATCAGGAAACGGTGTGAACATGACTAAGACTTACCACATTGCCGTCTTGCCCGGAGACGGGATCGGCCCGGAAGTAATGGCTCAGGCCCATAAAGTGTTAGATGCAGTGCGCCAACGCTTTGGTATCCGCATCACTACCAGTGAATATGACGTCGGTGGCATTGCCATCGATCGCCACAGCACCCCATTACCCGCAGCGACCGTTGCCGGCTGCGAGCAGGCCGATGCCATCCTGTTCGGCTCGGTGGGCGGCCCCAAATGGGAGCACCTGCCACCGGCAGAGCAGCCGGAGCGTGGTGCGCTGCTGCCGCTGCGTAAGCACTTCAAACTGTTCAGCAACCTGCGCCCAGCCCGCCTGTACCAAGGGCTGGAAGATTTTTGCCCACTGCGTGCCGATATTGCCGCGCGTGGCTTCGACATTCTGTGCGTACGTGAGTTAACCGGCGGCATTTACTTCGGCCAACCCAAAGGCCGTGAAGGCCAGGGCATGCATGAGCGCGCCTTTGATACCGAGGTCTACCACCGCTTTGAGATCGAACGCATCGCCCGTATCGCCTTCGAGTCCGCCCGCAAACGCCGCAACATCGTCACCTCGATTGATAAAGCCAACGTGTTGCAAAGCTCCATCCTGTGGCGTGAAGTCGTGACTCAGGTCGCCAAGGACTATCCGGATGTGTCGCTGTCGCACATGTATATCGACAACGCCACCATGCAGTTAATCAAAGACCCGTCCCAGTTCGACGTGTTGCTGTGCTCCAACCTGTTCGGCGACATCCTGTCGGACGAATGCGCCATGATCACCGGCTCGATGGGCATGCTGCCTTCTGCAAGCCTGAACGAACAAGGCTTTGGACTGTACGAACCTGCCGGTGGTTCCGCACCTGACATCGCGGGCAAAAACATTGCCAACCCGATCGCGCAAATTCTGTCTGCCACCCTGCTGCTGCGTTACAGCCTGGGCGCCGATGAAGCCGCAGATGCGATCGAGCGCGCCATTAATCAGGCGTTGGAGCAGGGCTACCGTACCGCCGATCTGGCAGGTGCCGGCAAAGCCATCGGCACCAATGAAATGGGCGATATCATTGCCCGCTTCGTGGCTGAGGGGGCGTAAATCATGGCCAAAACCTTATATCAGAAATTATACGATGCCCACGTGGTGTATGAAGCGCCAAACGAGACACCGCTGCTGTACATCGACCGTCATCTGGTGCATGAAGTGACCTCCCCACAGGCCTTCGACGGCCTGCGTGCCATGGGGCGCAAAGTGCGTCAGCCGGGCAAGACTTTTGCCACCATGGATCACAACGTTTCGACCCAGACCAAAGACATCAACGCCAGCGGCGAGATGGCCCGCATTCAGATGCAGGAGCTGATCAAGAACTGCGCAGAGTTCGGCGTCTCACTGTATGACCTGAACCACCCCTTCCAGGGCATTGTGCACGTTATCGGCCCTGAGCAAGGCATGACGCTGCCGGGCATGACCATCGTCTGTGGCGACTCCCATACCGCCACGCACGGTGCCTTTGGCTCGCTGGCGTTCGGTATCGGTACTTCGGAAGTGGAACACGTGCTGGCAACCCAAACCCTGAAGCAGGGCCGCGCCAAGACGATGAAGATTGAAGTCACCGGGGATGCCGCTGAAGGTATCACCGCCAAAGATATCGTGCTGGCCGTGATCGGCAAAACCGGCAGCGCTGGCGGTACTGGCCACGTCGTTGAATTCTGTGGCAAAGCTATCGAAGCGTTGAGCATGGAAGGCCGCATGACGCTGTGCAACATGGCGATTGAGATGGGTGCCAAGGCGGGCCTGGTTGCGCCAGACGACACCACCTTCAATTACCTGAAAGGCCGCCAGTTCGCTCCTACCGGGGAAAACTGGGAGCAGGCCGTGGCCTACTGGCGCACCATGAAGTCCGACGCCGAAGCCAAATTTGATACCACCATCACCCTGCGGGCGGAAGATATCGCACCACAGGTGACCTGGGGCACCAACCCTGGGCAGGTTATCGCGGTCGATCAGGCGATCCCAACCCCTGATTCCTTTAGCGATCCGGTGGAACGTGCCTCGGCTGAAAAAGCGTTGGCCTATATGGATCTGAAACCCGGCATCAAACTGACTGACGTCGCAATCGACAAAGTGTTTATCGGCTCTTGCACCAATTCACGCATCGAAGATCTGCGCGCAGCCGCCGCCATTGCCAAAGGCCGTAAAGTGGCCGCAGGCGTGCAGGCGATTGTGGTGCCTGGCTCCGGCCCGGTCAAAGCGCAGGCGGAAGAGGAAGGTCTGGACAAGATCTTTATCGAAGCCGGTTTCGAATGGCGTCTGCCAGGCTGCTCCATGTGCCTGGCTATGAACAACGACCGTCTGAACCCTGGCGAACGCTGTGCCTCAACCAGCAACCGTAACTTCGAAGGGCGTCAGGGCCGCGGTGGGCGTACCCATCTGGTCAGCCCGGCGATGGCCGCCGCTGCTGCCGTTACCGGCCATTTTGCCGACATCCGTGAATTGCACTAAGGAGCACCAGCGTGGCTAAATTTACTCAACATACCGGCTTAGTGGTGCCTCTGGACGCGGCCAACGTCGATACCGACGCCATTATCCCGAAGCAGTTTCTGCAGAAAGTCACCCGCACCGGTTTCGGCCAGCACCTGTTCAACGACTGGCGCTTTCTGGACGATGCGGGTCAGCAGCCAAATCCTGAGTTTGTGCTGAACCTTCCGCGCTATAAAGGGGCCAGCATCCTGTTAGCCCGGGAAAACTTTGGCTGTGGCTCATCCCGTGAGCACGCACCATGGGCACTGACTGATTACGGCTTCAAGGTAGTGATTGCACCAAGCTTTGCGGATATCTTCTACGGCAACTCGTTCAACAACCAGCTGCTGCCGGTCACGCTGAGCGAACAGGATGTGGATACTCTGTTTAAGCTGGTGGCAGAACACGAAGGCACGGAGTTCGTGGTCGATCTGGAAAACCAGACGGTGAACGCCGGGGGCAAAAGCTACCCGTTTGAGATCGACAGCTTCCGCCGCCACTGCATGATTAACGGTTTGGACAGCATTGGCCTGACGTTGCAGCACGAAGCGGAGATTTCCCGCTACGAAGCGCAGCAACCGGCGTTTCTGAACTAAACCTCAGCCTCACACGCCGCCCGGCGGGTGAGGCTTTCATCAAAATCACCAATAGCCTAACCACTTCCACCATACCCCACCAATCAGCGCCCAGATCAGCAGGTTGACCACGCTCATGATAAAGCCGGTTTTCCACCATTCCCCCAGGGTGGCATAGCCCGACCCAAAGATGATCGGCGCGGTACCGGTAGCATAATGGGTTAACGACATCATCAGCGAAGACGAGAAGGCCAGGATCAGGCCAAGCAGAGCCGGAGGCGCACCAAGGGCAATACCTGCGGCAAAGAACGCGGCGAACATGGCGGTCACGTGCGCGGTGGTACTGGCGAAGAAGTAATGCGAATAGAGATAGACGAGCGTTAGCAGAATGGTCCCCCCGACCCAGCTCATCCCCATATGATCGATACCCGAACCTACCGTTTGTGACAGCCAGGCAATCAGACCCAGTTTGCCGAGGTAGGTCGCCATCATCACCAAGGCGGCAAACCAGACCACGGTATCCCAGGCCCCTTTGTGCTTCAGCACGTCGTCCCAGCTCAGTACGCCAGTTGCCAGCAGGATCGCCAAACCAATCACCGCAGCCGTCGTTGGGTTAACCGCCAGTGCGGGGCCAAAAATCATCGCCGGAACCCCGGCCCACATCACCAGCAACAGGGCAAACACACCCAGCGTGATTTTCTCTGGCAGGGTTATCCGCCCCAGAGTTTGCAGCTTATCTTGTGCAAACAATGGCGCATCCGGGGTGCTTTTGATTTCAGGTGGATACAACCAATAAACTACCAGCGGCATGACGATCAGCGAACAAATCGCCGGTACCAGCGCCGCTACCGCCCACATACCCCAGGTCAGTTCAAACTCCGAACCGGCACCTTTGGCGATCAAATTGACAATCAGCGGGTTAGGCGCAGTTGCGGTGATAAACATCGCCGAGGTGATCGGGTTGATGTTGTAGTTCACCAGCGAGAGGTAGCGGCCAATCTTGCCGGAGGTGTTCAGCTCGGGCTTGGAGCCAAAGCTGTCCGCTATCGATTTCATTATCGGGTGAATGATCCCGCCGCCACGGGCGGTATTACTCGGCGTCACCGGGGCCAGCACGGTTTCCGCCAGGGTTAACGCATAGGCGATCCCCAGCGTTTTTTTGCCAAACAGCGAGATAAAGTAGTAGCCAATGCGCGATCCCAGGCCGGTTTTATTCAGGCTCAGGGAGATCATGATCGAGAAACCGATCAACCAGATGAGTTGATTGGAGAACCCACTCAGTGCATCGTCCAGCGCTGCCCCCGGCTTGCCAGGGTTGGTCACTCCGGTCACGGCCACCAGCGCAATGGCAATGATGGATACTGCGCCGATCGGCATCGCCTTGCCGATAATGGCAATGATGGTCCCAATAAACAGCGCCAGCAAATGCCAGGCATTCGGTGCCACCCCTTCGGGTACAGGGATCACAAACCAGATCAGCAGAGCGACGATAACGGCACAGAGGGAGGGAACAGGTTTGAGCGGCGTTAGTTTATCCATAACATACCCACTTTTATCAACGGGATCGGCATCTCAATAGCAAGATGGATAAGAGCGTGAAGCTCACGCTCTGAGTCCGTTTATCTTAGTGAGAATGGAGCAGTTTTCTCAATGATATGTATCAACTAACCGGGTGTTACAGCTCACACTTCGCGAACTTTGGCACACATCCACAGCGCCAGGATGGCAAGCAGGGTAATCAGGTAGTAAACCGCATAGTGCCCAAAGTTTTCCACCAGCGCGCCTTGCAGTACACCGGCCAGGATCACCCCGGTCGAAATGCTGTTGGTAAACATGGTGGTCGCAGCACCGGGCCGCCCCGGCATCAGATCCTGAAAATACAACATGCCGATCCCGGCAACGATGCCGATAAACACCGCGTTGAATAACTGCAATACCATCAGGGCCGACTGGAACTTGAACAGCACCAACCCGGCATAAAACAGTACGCCTGCCGCCACCGCAAACAGCATCATATTGCGTTTACCAAAGCGTTTGACGTAATACCCCGCCAGCAGCATAGCCGGGATCTCCAGCCCGGCCGCGGTGCCCATCAGCCAACCTGCCAGCCGTTCTGGCAAGCCCAGATCGGCAGTGATGTACAGTGGCATATCGATGATATACATGGTGTTGCAGGTCCACATCAGCATCGAGGCCACAAACAGCAGGCGCACATCGGGATCGCGCCAGGCGCTGATTGGCGCGATAGGCGGAGAATCTACGCTGATCTCAACGTTGGCACGGGGCACCGAAGGCAATATCAGCCACACCAGCAGCACGCTGACGACAAAAATCCCCGCCGCAATTATAAACATCACGGTAAAGCCGTAGTTCAGTGCCAACATAAACGACAGCGGGGGACCGATCACCCAGGCCAGTGAAAGCTGAGCACGCATCACCGAACTGAACATCACTACTTCACGTGCCGAGCTGTCCGCATACTCACGCGCCAGGGCAAAAATCTGCGGCATGGCGGTATTGGCAATCGCGGCCAGCAATACACCAGCAGTGATCAAGGTCAGATAATCACGGTTGAACGCAAACAACAGGCTATTGCCCACCGCCATGGCACAGCACACCAGGATCAGCTTGCGCCGATCGCCACGGGTATCCGAACGCTTGGCCAACAGGAAGCTGACGGCAATCCCGGCGATGGCATTCACGGTATAGAACATACCCACCCATAACGGGCGCACCTTTACCTCGGTGGTCAAAAACAGGCTCAGCGTGGGGGCTTGCAGCGCTCCGGCAATGCCGGTCAGGAAGGCTATCAACAAGAAGGCGGCAAAAACGGGATTAAAACGGCGCGGCAACCAGCGTCTGAAACTCATGGCGATATCCCTATCCAGAAATAAAGAAGGCTATGCTACAGAAGGAAAATTGCCGAAGGAAGTAAAGACGGCAGATAAAAATGCCAGTGGGTTGCCCCACTGGCTGGTGAAAAGCACCATTACTCAGAAACACTTTGCGGTGAACGTCAGATACGCTCACGGTATTGCTTGTCGCTCAGCGTGGCGATGTCCCACTGGGTCAAATGGGCCAGCATCTCCAGTCGCGCCTGTTCAGGTACCACCTGCAGCCAATCGGCCTGCTGGCGGCGGATCGCGGTGAAATAACGCTGATAAAACTGTTTGGCTAACAGAACTGTCATTGGCTATCCCCCCGCTGTTTCAACTGTAATCATTATCGGCGTAATATAGGGAAAGATAAATTGACGACTTGATGCCAGAGAGTTCCTCTTTTATGTCCACCTCACGCCTGCAACAACAGTTCATCCGCCTGTGGCAACGCTGCCATGGCCAAACCACCGAAACTACGCTGCAAGAATTGGCGGAGGTGCTCAGCTGTTCCCGCCGCCATGTTCGTTCGCTACTGGGAGCCATGCAGCACGAGGGCTGGCTGACCTGGCAGGCCGAATCCGGCCGGGGTAAGCGTTCGCAGCTCAGCTTTCATTACACCGGATTGGCACTGCAACAACAACGCGCCGAGGAACTGCTGGAACAGGATCGCATCGACCAACTGGTCCAACTGGTGGGCGATAAAGACGTGGTGCGCCAAATGCTGCTTTCCCAGCTGGGGCGCAGCTTCCGCCAGGGGAAACATATCCTGCGCGTGCTTTACTATCGTCAGCTTTACAATCTGTTGCCCGGCTCGGCACTGCGCCGTTCAGAAACCCACCTGGCAAGACAGATTTTCAACGGCCTGACGCGGGTAAACGAGGAAAACGGGGAACTGGATCCGGATCTTTCGCATCATTGGCAAACGATCACCCCTTTGCACTGGCGCTTTTATCTACGTCCGGCGATCCATTTTCACCATGGCCGTGAGCTGGAAATGGAAGATGTGATCCATTCGCTCAACCGCCTGATCCCACAACCGCTATTTTCACATATCGACAGGATCGACTCGCCTACGCCCTATGTCATCGATGTGCATCTGCACACGCCGGACTACTGGCTGCCCTGGCTGCTTAGTAGCGTACATGCCATGATCCTGCCGCGCGAATGGCAGAGTTTGCCGGACTTTGCCCGCCATCCGATCGGTACCGGCCCCTATCGCGTGATACACAACAACCAAAGCCAGATGAAAATCCATGCCTTTGACGACTACTTTGGCTATCGTGCCCTGATCGATGAGGTCAACATCTGGGTATTACCGGAAATCACCGAAGAGCTGGCGCACTCCGGCGTCCAGCTGCAGGGGGATGATACCGGTAGGAACGAGCTGGAAAGCCGCCTGGAAGAAGGCTGTTATTTTCTGCTGTTCGACCAGCGTTCGGCACTGGCGGCCGATCCGGAAATCCGCAGTTGGCTAAGCGAACTGATCAACCCGATCGCGCTGCTGAGCCACGCCGGGCCGCTCTACCAGCGTTACTGGGCTCCGGCCTATGGCATTCTCCCGCGCTGGTTGCATAACCGCGTATTGGGGCAGCAACCCAAGCCTGCTGGCTTAACCGAATTGACTCTGACCTTCTACAGCGAACACTCCGAGTTCCATGCGATCAAGCAGGCTATCGCCTCTCTACTGGCTGAACAGGACATAAAACTCAATGTGCAGGTCGTGGATTATGAAGCCTGGCATAAGGGCAAGGCCCAAAGCGATCTGTGGTTAGGCAGCGCCAACTTCACCCTGCCGCTCGAGTTTTCGCTGTTTGCCACGTTGTATGAACTACCGTTGATCCAACACTGTCTGACGGAGGATATCGCGCAGGATGCCGCTCAGTGGCGGGAAAATAGCCTGTCCATGGCCGAGTTTTGCCAGCGCCTGGTCAGCAGCCATCAGTTGCATCCGTTATTCCACCACTGGCTGCAACTGCATGGTCAACGCAGCATGCGTGGGGTTCGGATGAATACCCTCGGCTGGTTCGATTTTAAATCTGCCTGGTTTGCGCCGCCGGAAGCATAATCGCCTTTCACCCACGCCGCTAAGCCTCTACAATAGCGCCGACTCAACGGGGTGCGGAGAACCCGCCAATTTTTGGCCAACGGTTTTCCGCTGAGAGCACACCCGTCGAACCTGATCCGGTCAATACCGGCGGAGGGATTTGAGCATGGCGCGTTAACCCTTGTTAACCCAGTCCTCAGATACCTTTGCCCCTTTATTATTAGGAGTGCAAAGTGGTCAAAAAATACCTGCCCTGTTTATTACTGCTAGCGGCGATGCCCGTCCTGGCCAAGCCAACGCTGACGGTCTATACCTACGACTCTTTCGCTGCCGACTGGGGCCCAGGCCCGGCGATAAAAAAAGCCTTTGAGGCCGAATGTGACTGCGAATTGAAATTCGTGGCGCTGGAAGACGGCGTGTCGTTACTCAATCGCCTGAGAATGGAAGGCAAGAACAGCGGCGCCGACGTGGTTTTGGGCCTGGACAACAACCTGCTGCAAGCCGCGCAGCAAACCGATCTGTTCTCCGCCAGCCAAGTCGATACTAGCAAGCTCACGGTTCCCGGTGGCTGGCACAACCAGACCTTCGTTCCCTACGACTATGGCTACTTTGCTTTCGTCTACAACAAAGACAAGCTGAAGAACCCGCCGACCAGCCTGAAAGAGTTGGTGAGCAGCGATCGTCCCCTCAAGATCATCTATCAGGATCCGCGCACCAGCACACCTGGCCTTGGCCTGCTGCTCTGGATGCAGAAAGTGTATGGCGACGAAGCACCGCTCGCCTGGCAACAGTTGGCGAAGAAAACCGTCACCGTGACCAAAGGCTGGAGTGAAGCCTACGGCCTGTTCCTGAAAGGGGAAGGCGACATGGTACTGAGCTACACCACCTCCCCCGCCTACCATCTGATCGAAGAGAAGAAAGACCTCTATGCGGCGGCCAACTTCACTGAAGGCCACTACCTGCAAATCGAAGTCGCTGGCAAGCTAAAGGCCAGCAAACAGCCAGAACTGGCCGAGCGCTTCATGCAGTTTATGGTCTCCCCGGCCTTCCAGAACACCATTCCCACTGGCAACTGGATGTACCCGGTGATCAAGACGGAACTGCCCGCCGGTTTCGAACAGATGACCGTGCCGCAAACGGCATTGCAATTCAGCGCCGAGGAAGTGGCACAACAGCGTGGTAACTGGATCCGAGCATGGCAAACCGCCGTCAGCCACTGATCCCCCACTGGTTATGGCCGGGGCTGATGGCCGCCGGTCTCATCCTGTTGATCGCGTTGGCGGCCATGGGCTCGCTGTGGCGTCATGCGCCCGAGAGCGATTGGCGCAGCCTGTGGCAAGACAGCTACCTGTGGCACGTGGTGCGCTTTACCTTTTGGCAGGCGCTACTCTCCGCCGTAATCTCGGTGGTGCCTGCCATCTGGTTGGCCAGGGCGCTGTACCGGCGGCGCTTCCCAGGCCGCAACCTGCTGCTGCGCCTGTGCGCCATGACGCTGGTGCTGCCGGTGCTGGTGGCGGTGTTTGGTATGTTGAGCGTCTACGGCAGGCAAGGCTGGCTGGCAACGCTGTGTGGTTGGCTGGGCGTGAACTACAGTTTTTCGCCTTATGGCCTGCAAGGTATTCTGCTGGCACATCTGTTCTTTAATATGCCTCTGGCCACCCGCCTGCTGCTACAGGCGCTGGAGAACA
Source organism: Serratia sp. T13T92 (assembly GCF_047530105.1). Lineage (NCBI taxonomy): Bacteria > Pseudomonadati > Pseudomonadota > Gammaproteobacteria > Enterobacterales > Yersiniaceae > Serratia > Serratia sp. T13T92. Next base: position 188,235 of record NZ_JBLJAK010000002.1, read on the forward strand.
TTCCCACCGAGCAGCGACAACTGGCCGCACAGCTGGGGATGAACGGCTGGCAGCAGTTCCGCTTTGTGGAATGGCCTGCGTTACGCCGCCAGATCCTGCCCAGCGGCGCACTGGTGTTTATGCTGTGTTTTGCCAGCTTTGCAACCGTGCTGTCGTTGGGCGGCGGGCCACAGGCCACCACCATAGAGCTGGCGATCTATCAGGCCTTGAGTTACGACTACGATCTCAGCCGCGCTGCGCTGCTGGCGCTGATCCAACTGGCTTGCTGCCTGGGGCTGGTGGTACTCAGCCAGCGTTTGAGCCAGGCGCTGCCGGTTGGCCATACCCACGCCCAGCGCTGGCGCGATCCGCAGGACAGCCTGGGGCGGCGCCTTAGCGATACGCTATTCATTGCCGCAGCGCTATTGCTGCTGTTGCCTCCGTTGCTGGCGGTGATCATCGACGGTGCCAACCAAACGCTGGTCACCGTGCTGCAACAGCCAATTCTCTGGCAGGCCCTGTTCACCTCGCTGCGCATCGCACTCGGTGCAGGTGTTTTATGCGTGATATTGACCATGATGCTGCTATGGAGCAGCCGTGAACTGAAGCTGCGGCAACGAGCCGCCTGGGGCCAAACGCTGGAACTGAGCGGCATGGTGATCCTGGCGATGCCGGGTATTGTGCTGGCTACCGGTTTCTTCCTGTTGCTGAGCGATACCACTGGGCTGCCGCAATCGCCTTATGCGCTGGTGATCCTCACCAATGCGTTGATGGCGATACCCTACGCGCTGAAAGTGCTGGAAAATCCGATGCGCGATCTGGCCGAGCGTTATAATCCGCTATGCTTGTCGCTGGATATCCACGGCTGGCAGCGGCTGCGCTGGATCGAGCTGAAAGCTTTGCAACGCCCGCTGGCGCAGGCTTTGGCCTTTGCCTGTGTGCTGTCGATTGGCGATTTCGGCGTGGTAGCACTGTTCGGCAACGAGCAGTTCCGTACTCTGCCTTTTTATCTCTATCAGCAGATTGGCGCATATCGCAGCAACGACGGGGCCGTGACCGCCCTGCTGCTACTGCTGCTCTGTTTCCTGCTGTTTACCCTGATTGAACGTTTACCGGGCCGCCATGCTGACGCTTGAAAAACTGACCTATCTGTACGAACACCTGCCGATGCGTTTTGACCTGCGCATTCAGCCGGGAGAACACGTTGCGGTGCTGGGCCCTAGCGGCGCAGGCAAAAGTACCTTGCTCAGCCTGATCGCCGGTTTTCTACCGGCGGCCAGCGGCAAACTGTTGCTCAACGGTAGCGATCATACCGCTTCGCCGCCAGCCAAACGCCCGGTGTCGATGCTGTTTCAGGAAAACAACCTGTTTGCCCACCTGACGGTCAGGCAAAACATCGGCCTGGGGCTGGATCCTGGGCTGCGCCTAACCGCCGCACAGCAGGAACAACTGGCACAGATTGCCCAACAGGTCGGATTGGAGGGGCATCTGCAGCGCCTGCCGTCACAGCTTTCCGGCGGGCAACGGCAACGGGCAGCCTTGGCGCGTTGCCTGATCCGCCAGCAGCCGATCCTACTGCTCGACGAGCCTTTCTCTGCACTCGATCCGGCATTGCGCAGTGAGATGCTGCAACTGCTGCAAAACGTCTGCGACCAGCGCCAACTCACGCTGCTGATGGTTTCACACAATCTGGAGGATGCCGCCCGCATCGCGCCGCGTACCTTGCTGGTCGTGGATGGCCGGATTTATTACGACGGCCCGACGCAGGCATTGGTAAGCGGTAGCGCACCGGAAGCCAACGTGTTGGGTATTCCGGTTAAACCGTGATCTACCACGCGTTTTTTATGCTGAACCAATAAACCTGTTGTGCGAATTTTGCACCTGTGGTTTTATAAAATTCTGTTTTTTACTACTGATGATAAGGCTCCCTGTGATCGCATCCTCGCAGACCTCGACCCTACTAACAACCGCGCTACCAGCCGCGGTGGTCGTCGTGCGTGTGGTGGTGGTCGTCGGCAACGCGCCGTAGGGTCCGAATCAACGCGATTCCCAAACCCCGCCGGCGCAAACCGGGCGGGGTTTCTTGTTTTAGTCCCCCTGCCCAGAAAAGCTAACCGGCCCAGAGAAAAGGATAGGCACATGGCAACTTCGGGCACGCCACACCAAGGCCAACGTATTACCGGCGCACAGCTGATCGTGCATCTGCTGGAGCGTCAGGGTATCACCACTATTGCAGGTATTCCCGGTGGCGCAGCGCTGCCGCTGTACGATGCTCTGAGCCAAAGCACCGTCATCCAGCACGTGCTGGCCCGCCACGAGCAAGGGGCCGGTTTTATGGCGCAGGGCATGGCACGTACCAACGGCAAGGCGGCGGTCTGTATCGCTTCCAGCGGCCCGGGAGCCACCAATCTGGTGACCGCCATTGCCGACGCCAAGCTCGATTCGATCCCGCTGGTCTGCATCACCGGCCAGGTATCCTCCTCAATGATCGGCACCGATGCCTTCCAGGAAGTGGATACCTACGGTATTTCCATCCCAATCACCAAATACAACCACCTGGTCCGTGATATCAGCGATCTGCCGCAGGTGATCTGCGACGCGTTCCGCATTGCCGAATCTGGCCGCCCAGGTCCGGTGTGGATCGACATCCCGAAAGACGTGCAAACCGCCGAAATTGAGTGGGATTTGTTACCGCCAATGGCCGTACCAGACGCCCCACCGGCCTTTGATAGCAAGCAGGTCGAACAGGCCGCGGCCATGATCAATCAGGCCAAGCGCCCTATTCTGTATCTGGGCGGCGGCATTATCTGCGCTGAAGCCCATAAACCGGCGCTGGAAATGGCCGAGCGCTCCAACCTGCCAACCACCATGACGCTGATGGCATTGGGCGCAATGCCAGTAGAACACCCGTTGTCATTAGGCATGTTGGGGATGCATGCAGCACGCAGCACCAACTTTATCCTGCAAGAAGCCGACCTGCTGATCGTGCTGGGCGCCCGCTTCGACGACCGGGCAATAGGTAAAACCGAGCAATTCTGCCCGAACGCCAAAATTATCCACGTGGATATCGACCGTGCCGAACTGGGCAAGGTTAAACAAGCCAATATTGCCATCCATGCCGACGTCGGCCAGGTGCTGCAACAGCTGTTACCAATGATCGAAGCGCAGCCGCGTACCGAATGGATGAACACCGTTAACGATCTGAAGCGTGAATTCCCGATCAACATGCCAAACGTGGCAGATCCATTGAGCCATTACGGGCTGGTTAAAGCCGCAGCACGCTGCGTGGACGAAAGCGCCATTATCACCACCGATGTAGGCCAGCATCAGATGTGGGTAGCCCAGGCTTATCCGCTGAGCCGCCCGCGCCAGTGGCTGACCTCCGGCGGTTTGGGTACCATGGGCTTTGGTTTGCCTGCTGCGATTGGTGCTGCACTGGCAGAGCCTCAGCGCAAGGTACTGTGTTTCTCCGGTGACGGTAGCCTGATGATGAATATTCAGGAGATGGCGACCGCCGTTGAACACAATCTGGATGTGAAAATCATCCTGATGAACAACCAGGCCTTGGGATTGGTACACCAGCAGCAGACGCTGTTCTATCAACAGCATATCTTTGCCGCCACCTATCCAAAGCGTACCGATTTCCTGAAAATTGCCGCCGGTTTTGGCCTGGACACCTGCGATTTGAATGCCGAGGCAGATCCACAGGCTGCGCTGCTGGCCGCGATCCAACGCCCTGGCCCTTGCCTGATCCACGCGCTGATCGATATCAACGAAAAAGTCTACCCAATGGTGCCACCGGGTGCCGCCAACATCGAAATGATTGGAGAATAAGCCATGCAATCACTACAAAAGAATCCACAGGTGATCCTGGAGTTGGCGGTACGGAACCATCCGGGCGTAATGACCCACGTTTGCGGCCTGTTTGCCCGCCGTGCCTTTAACGTGGAAGGTATTTTGTGTATGCCGCTGAAAGATGGGACCCAGAGCCGCATTTGGCTATTGGTAGCCGACGATCAGCGCCTGGTGCAGATGATCAGCCAGGTTGAAAAGCTGGAGGATGTATTACAGGTGAAACGCCATAACGAAGATATGCGGGTGTTTGAGCAGTTGGAGGCTTTCTTCCAGTAAGCTTTCGCGGCTGAATGTTAAAGGCCGGGAAGTGGTTAGCCCCCGGCCTTAGCTACGTTTCCGTTATCAGTTCAGTAACTGAAGCACATAACGGATCAGTTCCAGTAACGCGATCAGCGCCCCAAGAACGATGATTGCCTTATCAATATCAATCACCCGTTTTCTCCATAACATGGAGTGAGCTACCGCCGCTTACCCTTACGTTGCCTGTCACAGCGCAGCACTCAGTTGTTAGATGGGTGCAGTCTCACTCCGGCCAGAGCGCCGGATAACGGCACCATCCGTACACCCGACCAGGACTTGAATGTGTACATGCGCATACCGAAGTAAAGACAGCAGCAGAGCTAACCCGCTGATTATATCTTAACCAATTCAGGGCGCGACATAACAGATTTCCGATTTCTGCGTTTTTGACATTGAGGGCGATCGACGATAAAATCGATTCCGTTAGATGGGTGCTGTCTCATCCGGTCAGAGTGACCAACTCCAGCCCGGGAAATAAAAAAACCGACCTCACCAGTCGGTTTTTTTATGCCCAAATTTTAGCGTCAGCCCGCCAGCACTTTCCACAGTAGGTGTCGATATACCGGCATCAACGCCTGCTGATGCATATAATAGAAACATACCAGCGCCCCTACCCAGCTCGCAATACAGGCCAACCGCAGCCGCCTCGGCGTTAGCCAGCGCGTCAGCTTATCGGCACTGCGCTTTCCTTCACGCCACCAGCGCCAACTCAGCCAAGCTGCCAGCCACAACAGTACCACCACGCCAAACAACAGCCATTTGAACAACGCGCTGTTGGCGCTGGCAGGAATATCGATCGCGACTCCCGCCAGAATGCCGGGAAAGAAATAGACCGGTGGCCAGGTCAGGCAACCGATGATATTCGGCAGGGCAAATTTGTAGGGAGGCAGATCGAGCATGCCAGCTACCATCGGCACCAGCGGGCGCGTCGGGCCAACAAAACGGCCGATCAAAATCGTAACGATACTGTGCTGATGCAGCGCATGCTCGGTTTTATCCAGCATCGCCTTGTTCTTTCTCAGGAACGACCAACGGTGCAGCGGCCCCTTGAAAGCCCGGCCGATAAAGTAGGAGATCCAATCCCCCAGCAGACAACCGACAATGCCCGCCCCCCAGGCCATATAAAAGTCCACCTGTCCGCTGCCGATCAGTGCGCCAATGCTGGCCATCATCACCGTGCCCGGCAATAACAAACCGACCAACGCCAGCGACTCCAGGAACGCCACCAACATGACCACCACCAGGGTGAAAGCCAATGACTGGGTGATCAACTGCTGTAAATAGGCTTCCATTAAACCTCTGTTGGTAAGCTAAACATATGGGCGAAGGATTGTCCGGCGCGAGCCAGGGGGAGTCAATCGTTGAATTGTATGTAGATTTAGCCAATCCGGCCAGTGATAGACAATCACTGTATAAAAAACCATACTATAAACATCTATAGATCATCGATGCTCAGGAACTAGTGACATCTCTACAGCAGGGTTTCTTACTCACTCGCCATTGGCGTGATACGCCCGCCGGGACCGAAGTTGAGTTCTGGCTGGCAACCGATAGCGGGCCACAGCGGCTACGGCTGGCCCCACAGACCTCCGTGGCATTCATTCCCGCCGAACAGCGTCAGCGGGCAGAGTTGCTGCTGCGTGAAGAGCGTCATGTCGAGCTGAAACCCTTGCCGTTGCAGGATTTCCACTCCCGTCCAGTGATGGGCCTTTATTGCCGCCAGCACCGTCAGTTGATCAAGCTGGAAAAGCTGCTCAAAGAGGGCGGCGTAAACGTGTTTGAGGCTGATATCCGCCCGCCGGAACGCTATCTGATGGAGCGCTTTATCACCGCCCCGGTGTGGTTCAACGGCCAACCCGACGGTCATGGCCTGTGGCTCAACGCCCAGATGAAGCCTGCCCCAGACTACCGCCCCACGTTAAAGCTGGTATCACTGGATATCGAAACCACCGCCCATGGCGAGCTTTACTCCATCGCGCTGGAAGGCTGTGGTCAACGCCAAGTGTATATGCTCGGCCCGGCCAACGGCGGCACTGAGGCGCTGGATTTCGAGCTGGAATACTGCAACAGCCGCCCACAGCTGCTGGAACGCCTGAACCAATGGCTGGAGCAGCACGATCCCGACGCCATTATCGGCTGGAACCTGGTGCAGTTCGATCTGCGGGTGCTGCAGAAACACGCCGAACGTTATCAGATCCCCCTGCGCTTTGGCCGTGGCGGTAACCTGTTGGAATGGCGCGAGCACGGCTTTAAGCAAAACCACTTCTTCGCCTCGGCCTCCGGGCGATTGATTATCGACGGTATCGAGGCGCTGAAATCGGCCACCTGGAACTTCCCGTCCTTCAGCCTGGAATATGTGGCGCAAACGCTACTTGGGGAAGGAAAATCAATCGACAACCCTTACCAGCGGATGGCAGAAATAGACCGCCGTTTTGCCGAAGATAAACCCGCCCTGGCCCGCTATAACCTAAAAGACTGCGAGCTGGTGACGCGTATTTTCGCCAAAACCGAACTGTTGACCTTCCTGCTCGAACGCGCCACCGTGACCGGCTTGGCGGCCGATCGCAGCGGCGGTTCGGTGGCTGCCTTCAACCACCTTTATATCCCGCGCATGCATCGTCAGGGCTATGTGGCTCCTAACCTTGGTGAGTTGCCGGAAGAGCACAGCCCCGGCGGCTTTGTGATGGATTCACAGCCCGGTCTGTATGATTCGGTGCTGGTACTGGATTACAAAAGCCTGTATCCGTCGATCATCCGCACCTTCCTGATCGATCCCGTTGGGCTGGTAGAAGGTATGCAGCACCCGGATGATGAACACTCGGTACCGGGTTTTCGCCAGGCTCGCTTCTCCCGTAACAAACACTGCCTTCCCGAGATTGTTCGCCAGATCTGGCAGGGGCGCGAAGCGGCCAAACGCCATAACAACAAACCGCTATCGCAAGCGCTCAAGATCATCATGAATGCGTTCTACGGCGTGCTGGGATCGAGCGGCTGTCGCTTCTTCGATCCCCGGCTGGCCTCGTCGATCACCCTGCGCGGCCACGAGATCATGCGCCAGACGCGGGAGTTGATCGAAGCTAAAGGTTACCAGGTGATCTACGGCGATACGGACTCGACCTTTGTCTGGCTGAAAAAGGCTCACAGTGAACAGCAGGCCGCCGAGATTGGCCGCGAGCTGCTCGATCACGTCAATCAATGGTGGCAGCAGCACCTGCAACAGCAATATGGGCTGGAAAATGCGCTGGAGCTGGAGTTTGAAACCCACTATTCCCGCTTTTTAATGCCCACCATTCGCGGTGCCGAACAGGGCAGCAAAAAACGCTACGCCGGGTTGATCAGCAAACCGGACGGCAGTGAAGAGATGGTGTATAAAGGATTGGAAACGGTACGCACCGACTGGACCCCACTGGCACAGCAGTTTCAGCAGCAGCTCTATCAACGCATCTTCAAGCGCCAGCCCTATCAGGACTTTGTGCGCGATTACGTGGCCAAAACGCTGAACGGCGAATTTGACGACCGGCTGGTCTACCGCAAACGCCTGCGGCGCAAGCTGGACGACTATCAACGCAATGTCCCGCCACACGCCCGAGCAGCCCGGCTGGCCGATGACTATAATCGTCAACAGGGGCGGCCGCTGCAATATCAGAACGGTGGCTGGATCAGCTATGTAATGACGCTAGCCGGGCCAGAGCCGCTGGAAATCCGGCAATCTGCGATCGATTACGATCATTATCTCGAACGCCAACTGCAGCCGGTGGCAGACGCTATACTTCCCTTCCTGTACGACGATTTTTCGGCGTTGGTAACCAGGCAGATAGGCCTGTTCTGAGCGGTCAAAGCAGGGGGTAATACCACCCCATGGGGAAACCCTTTCTTTTTACTGGTGTTAGTCGGCATTTGGGAAGAAAAAATCATCGGGTTTTACAGGTGACGAATGCGCCGCCTTCCATTACCATAGCGCCCTTCCCAAATTCTGAACCACTATTCACAACATCGTTGTCGCCATGCCGTCACCAGACGTCTGGCGTAACAGGCTATTACCCGCTAAATGAAAATAAAGCTCGCCAACCGGTAACAACGCGGTGGCAGGCAAGATGCCGGGAATAGCAAGCAGTTGAAACAGGTTACCCTGGGCTTATCTGCCGGGTAGCAAGACTTACTTAATAAGAATCGAGCCGACAAACTATGCCTTTTACACTTGGTCAACGCTGGATCAGCGATACGGAAAGCGAATTGGGACTGGGAACCGTGGTCGCACTGGACGTGCGCATGGTCACCCTGCTTTTCCCCGCAACCGGTGAAAACCGCCTCTATGCCAGAAACGACTCGCCAATCACCCGCGTGATGTTTAACCCGGGCGACACCATCAGCAACCACGAAGGCTGGCAGTTGCAGGTGGAGGAAGTCAAAGAGGATAACGGCCTGTTGACCTATATCGGCACGCGTCTGGACACCCAGGAAAGCGGCGTCGCTATGCGTGAGGTGCTGCTGGACAGTAAGCTGACCTTCAGTAAACCGCAAGACCGCCTGTTTGCCGGTCAGATTGACCGCATGGATCGCTTTGCGCTGCGTTTCCGCGCCCGCAAATACCAGAGCGAACAGTATCGCCTGCCGTTCGCTGGCCTGCGTGGTATGCGCGCCAGCCTGATCCCGCACCAATTACATATCGCCTACGAAGTCGGCCAGCGCCATGCGCCGCGCGTTCTGTTGGCCGATGAAGTGGGCCTGGGTAAAACCATCGAAGCCGGGATGATTATTCATCAGCAACTGCTGGCTGGCCGCGCCGAACGCGTGCTGATCGTGGTGCCGGAAACCCTGCAACACCAGTGGCTGGTTGAAATGATGCGTCGCTTCAACCTCTATTTCTCACTGTTTGACGATAGCCGCTATTCCGAAGCGATGCTCGACAGCAGCAACCCGTTCGAAACCGAACAGTTGGTGATCTGCTCGCTGGATTTCGTGCGTCGCAACAAACAGCGCCTTGAGCAGTTGGCCGATGCCCACTGGGATCTGCTGGTGGTAGACGAAGCTCACCACCTCGCCTGGAGCGAAGACGCGCCGAGCCGTGAATATCAGGTGATTGAACAGTTGGCGGAACACATCCCGGGCGTACTGTTATTGACGGCAACCCCGGAGCAGCTTGGCCAGCAAAGCCACTTTGCCCGCTTGCGCCTGCTGGATCCCAGCCGTTTCCATGACTACCAGGAGTTTGTCACCGATCAGCAGAAATACCGTCCGGTAGCCGATGCGGTGACGCTGCTGCTGAGCGGCGAGCGTCTGGCGGATGACAAGCTGAACCTGCTGGGTGAGCTGATCGACGAGCAGGACATTGAACCCCTGCTGAAAGCGGCCAACAGCGATACCGACAACAGCGAACAGGCGCGCCAGGAACTGGTCACCATGCTGATGGATCGCCACGGTACCAGCCGCGTGCTGTTCCGTAATACCCGTAACGGCGTAAAAGGCTTCCCACGCCGCCACCTGCACCAGATCAAACTGCCGTTGCCAACGCAATATCAGACGGCGATCAAGGTGTCCGGCATCATGAGTGCCAAGAAAACCGTCGAAGCCCGCGCCCGCGACATGCTCTACCCAGAACAGATTTATCAGGAGTTCGAAGGGGAGAATGCAACCTGGTGGAACTTCGATCCGCGCGTTGAGTGGCTGCTGGATTATCTGGTCGCCAACCGTCATGAGAAAGTGCTGGTGATTTGCGCCCAGGCCGCGACCGCTCTGCAACTGGAGCAGGTGCTGCGTGAGCGCGAAGCGATCCGTGCCGCCGTGTTCCACGAAGGGCTGAGCATTATCGAACGCGATCGCGCCGCCGCCTACTTCGCTTCACAGGAAGAAGGCGCGCAGGTACTGCTGTGCTCCGAAATCGGTTCGGAAGGGCGTAACTTCCAGTTTGCCAGCCAGATGGTGATGTTCGATCTGCCGTTCAACCCGGATCTGCTGGAACAGCGTATTGGCCGTCTGGATCGTATTGGCCAGATGCACGACATCCAGATCATGGTGCCTTACCTGGAAAACACCGCTCAGGCCGTGCTGGGCCGCTGGTTCCATGAAGGGCTGGATGCCTTCGAGCACACCTGCCCAACCGGCCGGCCGATTTATGACAGCTGCTACGAGCAACTGATTGGTTACCTGGCTGCCCCTACCGAGCAGGAAGGCCTGGACGAGTTTATCCATGCCTGTAACCAGCAGCACAAACAGTTGAAAACGCAACTGGAACAGGGCCGTGACCGTCTGCTGGAAATGCACTCCAACGGCGGTGACAAAGCGCAGGCGCTGGCGGAAGCCATTGCGGCACAGGACAACGACGTTAACCTGGTGAGCTTTGCGCTCAACCTGTTCGATATCGTCGGCATCAATCAGGAAGACCGCAGCGACAACCTGATCGTCCTGACCCCGTCCGACCATATGCTGGTACCGGACTTCCCAGGGCTGCCGCAGGATGGCTGCACTGTGACGTTCGATCGCGAACAGGCGCTGTCGCGTGAAGATGCCCAGTTTGTCAGTTGGGAACACCCGATTATCCGCAACGGGCTGGATCTGATCCTCTCCGGCGACACCGGGAGCTGTGCGGTTTCCCTGTTGAAAAACAAGGCGCTGCCGGTGGGCACCCTGCTGGTCGAACTGGTGTATGTGGTTGAAGCCCAGGCCCCTAAACACCTGCAGCTGACCCGCTTCCTGCCGCCAACGCCGATCCGCATGTTGATGGATCGCAAGGGAACCAACCTGGCGGCACAGGTCGAGTTTGAAAGCTTTAACCGCCAGTTGAACGCGGTCAATCGCCACACGTCCAGCAAGCTGGTCAATGCGGTGCAGCAAGAAGTGCACGTGATGCTGCAACAGGCAGAAAGCCTGGTGGAAGAACAAGCGCGCGCCCTGATCGAACAGGCCAAGCAAGAGGCTGATGACAAGCTGAGCACCGAGCTGGCACGTCTGGAAGCCCTGAAAGCGGTTAACCCGAATATCCGTGATGACGAAGTCGAAGCGCTGGAGTTCAACCGCAAGCAGGTGCTGATTAACCTCAACGAAGCGGGATGGCGGCTGGATGCTATTCGCCTGGTCGTGGTGACACACCAGTGATCCACACAACGGGGAGCCAAGGCTCCCCGGTTTGCCCTTCTCAGCGGAGCTAACATGGAACCTTACAATCCCCCGCAAGATCCGATGCACGTGCTGTATCAGGATGAGCACATCATCGTGGTCAACAAACCTAGCGGGCTGCTTTCCGTGCCTGGCCGTGCCCCGGAGAACAAGGACAGCCTGATGACGCGCATCCAGGCCGACTTTCCTGCGGCGGAATCCGTGCATCGCCTGGATATGGCTACCAGCGGGGTGATCGTGGTGGCATTGAACAAGGCCGCCGAGCGTGAGCTAAAACGTCAGTTCCGCGAGCGTGAGCCGAAAAAATGCTACATCGCCCGCGTATGGGGGCATATGGCACAGGATGAAGGGTTGGTAGATTTACCGCTGATTTGCGACTGGCCGAACCGGCCCTTGCAGAAAGTCTGTTTCGAAACCGGCAAGGCCGCGCAGACCGAATATGTGGTGCTTTCCCGGGATGCGGATGGCAGCACGCGGGTCAAGTTGCTGCCCATTACAGGGCGCTCACACCAATTGCGTGTGCATATGCTGGCATTGGGTCACCCCATTCTCGGCGATGGCTTCTACGCCCCGCCAGAGGCCAAGGCGATGGCACCGCGCCTGCAACTGCACGCACAAGAGTTGCGTATCACCCATCCCGCGTTCCAGACACCGATGCATTTTCGCGTAGAGCCGGATTTCTGAGTTTGGGGCGCCGCATGCGGCGCCCTTGACTACTTGAAGCCCTTCTCGCGTTTGATCAGGTCGTAGGCTGCCTGGATCTCCTGCGCTTTCTGTTTCGCCATCTCCATCATTTCCGGCGGTAATCCCTTGGCAACCAGCTTATCCGGGTGATGCTCGCCCATCAGCTTACGGTAGGCGCGCTTGATGGTGGTGGCATCGTCGCTGCTGCTCACGCCCAGCACCTTGCAGGCATCTTCCAGCGTCGGGCCACGTTGCGCCTGCTGGTAGCCGCCCTGGGAGTATCCCCCTTGCTGCCCCTGCCAGCTGCCGCCGCCAAACTGACGCCCGCCTTCTATCATGCTGAGGAACTGATCGAACTGAGCGCGGGAGATCCCCAACTCTTCGGCGATCACATACAGCACCTGGCGTTCATTCGGATGCAGCGAGCCGTCGGCAAACGCGGCCTGGATCTGAATTTCCAGAAACATCCGAATCAGGTCAAAGCGACCAAAACAGATGCTGCGTAACTGCTGCAAGGTTTCACGCAGCGGAAATTGGCTGTGCTTGCCTTCGCGGAACGCCTGCTGCGCCGCGGTACGGGCCTCGCCATGCAGTTGCAGGCGATCCATAAACAGGCTGGCTATCTGGATATCGGCTTCAGTCACCCTCCCTTTCGATTTGGTCAGATGCCCCATAACCTGAAAGGTAGTGCGGAAAAATAACGTCTGCCGCGTTTGCTGATCGGTAAAGAAGCCCCGGCTGCGCTTGTTATTACGTGCGGTATCGATCATATGGCCAACGATCAACCCCAGCACGACACCCCAGAATCCGCCGCCAGCCCAAATGGCGACAATCACTCCGAGCAGTTTTCCCCAATACTGCATATACTCCCCAACTATCAAACCGTAATAAGCCGTGTATCCCCATCGGTACGCGCAAGGGTTAAGGCGATTTTTTCCAAGAATTCGATTATCATACCTGTCATTTATCTCTGCGCCTAACGACGACGCAATCGAACGGCAGGATTTAACACTAGCGCAACGCTGATGAGTGATATAGTCTCTGACCGTTTGCCGGACATGACGCCTCTGATGACGGAACACCAAAACCGCGTATGAAAAAAAGTTTCCCAACACTGCTGGCCACGTTAATTTGGACGGCGATATATAGTCAGCACGCGCTGGCAGATCTGGCCGAGCAATGTATGCTCGGTGTGCCTGTTTATGATAAACCCGTGATCAGCGGCGACCCCAACAGTCTGCCGGTCACCATCATTTCTGATGATTCACAAGCCAACTATCCGAACAACGCGCTGTTCACCGGCAACGTCAACGTCGAACAGGGCAACAGCACCCTGACGGCGAAGCAGGTTGAGCTGAAGCAGACGCAAAAAGACGGGCAGCCGGATCCCATCCGTACCGTTACCGCCACCGGTGACGTGAACTACGCGGATAATCAGATCAAACTGAAAGGCCCTAAAGCCTGGTCAAACCTGAACACTAAAGATACCGACGTCTATCAGGGCGACTATCAGATGGTGGGCCGCCAAGGGCGTGGTGACGCCGACAAGATGAAGATGCGCGGTCAAAACCGCTACACCATCCTGGAAAACGGTACCTTCACCTCGTGCCTGCCTGGCGATGACAGCTGGAGCGTAGTGGGCTCCGAAGTGATCCACGATCGCGAAGAAGAAGTGGCCGAAGTGTGGAACGCCCGCTTCAAGATTGGCAAGGTGCCAGTGTTCTACAGCCCCTATTTGCAGCTGCCGGTGGGCAATAAGCGCCGCTCCGGCTTCCTGATCCCCAATGCCAAATATGGCAGTAATAACGGCTTCGAGTTCATGCTGCCGTATTACTGGAATATTGCGCCAAACTTTGATGCCACCATCACCCCGCACTACATGACGAATCGTGGTCTGCAGTGGCAGAACGAATTCCGTTATCTGTTGCAACCGGGTCTGGGCACTATGGCCTTTGACTGGCTGCCAAGCGATAGGGAGTACGAAAAAGATCACGGTGATGTCGACGACAGCAAGCGCTGGCTGTTCTACTGGGGTCATAACGGCGTAATGAATCAGGTGTGGCGTTTCAACGTCGACTACACCAAGGTCAGCGATCCTTATTACTTCACCGATCTGGATTCCAAATACGGTTCCACCACCGATGGCTACGCCACGCAGAAATTCAGCGTCGGTTATGCCGATGAGAACTGGGATGCCACGCTGGCCTCCAAGCAGTTCCAGATCTTCAGCGGTGCAGGTAACCAGAACGCCTACCGTGCACAGCCGCAGTTGGATCTCAACTACTATAAATCGGATATCGGTCCGTTTGATTTCCACACCTACGCCCAGGTTGCCAACTTTACCAGCGTCAACCCGAATAACCCGGAAGCCACCCGTTGGCATATTGAACCGGCGATCAATCTGCCGCTGGTCAACAGTTGGGGCAGCCTGAATACCGAAGCCAAACTGATGGCGACGCATTTCCAGCAGACCATCCCGAACGGTTTTGCCGCTGACTATGCCAGCCGTAACCCGGGGAGCCCGGTTCCCGACCTGGAAGATTCGGTCAACCGCGTACTGCCGCAGTTCAAGACCGATGGCAAAGTGGTGTTCGATCGTCCAATGGATTGGTCAGAAGGTTATACCCAAACCATCGAGCCACGTATGCAGTACCTGTACGTGCCTTATCGCGATCAAAGCGATATCTATACTTATGACTCAACCCTGCTGCAAACCGACTACTCGGGCCTGTTCCGCGACCGCTCCTACAGCGGCCTGGATCGCATCGCCTCGCAGAACCGTGTGGCAGCCGGTGTCACCTCGCGTATTTATGATGACGCACTGGTTGAACGTTTTAACGTTTCTGTAGGTCAAATCTACTACCTCAGCCGCTCGCGGACCGGGGATCAAAGTAGCAACTTTGATAATAGCGATGATACCGGCAGCGTCGTCTGGGCTGGTGACACCTATTGGAAGATTGACGATCGCTGGGGCCTGCGCGGTGGTGTGCAATATGACACCCGTCTTGACAGCTTCGCGTTAGGCGACGCGGTAGTGGAATATCGTCAGGATCAGAATCGTATGGTGCAGTTGAACTACCGTTATGCCAGCCCGGAATATATTTCGGCAACCCTGCCGGATATCAGCAACCCAGGTTATCAGGACGGTATTTCACAGGTCGGTCTGGTAGCCAGTTGGCCGATTGCCGATCGTTGGGCAGTGGTCGGGGCGTATTACTACGATACCCGTGCGAAACAAACCGCTAACCAGTTGGTCGGCCTGCGCTATAACACCTGCTGCTGGGCGGTTAACGTAGGTTATGAGCGCAAGATCACCGATTGGGATTACGGCAATCAGGTCAGCAAGTACGATAACAAAGTTTCATTCAACGTCGAACTGCGTGGTTTGAGCAGCGATCACAGCCTTGGCACCAATGAAATGCTGCGTTCGGGTATTCTGCCTTACCAACGCGCATTCTGATATTGATTAACGAATTGAAAAAAAACAACTTTCACCCGCATTTGCGGAAACAGATAACGGGAAATGTATGAAGAACTGGAGAACGCTTCTTCTCGGATTGGTGGTTTGTGCCAATACCGCGTTCGCAGCACCGCAACAAATGGATAAAGTCGCCGCCGTCGTCGATAACGGCGTAGTACTCGAGAGCGACGTGAACGGCCTGATGCAATCGGTGAAACTCAACGCACAGCAGGCTGGCCAGCAATTGCCAGACGACAATACGTTGCGTCACCAGATTATTGAACGTCTGATTATGGATAACATCCTGCTGCAGATGGCGCAAAAAATGGGGATCACCGTCAGCGATGCCGACCTGGACAAGGCGATCGGCAATATCGCCGCCCAGAACAAGATGAGCCTGGATCAGCTGCGTAGCCGCTTGGCGTATGAAGGTCTGAACTACAACACTTACCGTGCGCAGATCCGCAAGGAAATGCTGACCTCGGAAGTGCGTAACAACGAAGTGCGTCGCCGTGTCACCATCCTGCCACAGGAAGTTGACGCGTTGGCCAAACAGGTCGGCGCGCAGAACGGCGGTGAAACCGATATCAACATCAGCCACATCCTGATCCCGCTGCCAGAAAACCCATCGCAGAAGCAGGTTGATGAAGCCGAAGCGCTGGCGAAACGCCTAGTGGGTGAAGCGACCGGCGGTGCCGATTTCGGCAAGCTGGCGATCACCTACTCCGCCGACTCACAGGCGCTGAAAGGCGGGCAGATGGGTTGGGGGAAACTGCAGGAAATGCCAACGCTGTTCGCAGAACGTCTGTCCAGCGCCAAAAAAGGCGACGTGGTTGGCCCGATCCGCTCCGGCGTCGGCTTCCATATCCTGAAGGTCAACGATATCCGTGGCGGTACCCAGTCGATTTCCGTGACCGAAGTGCATGCCCGCCATATCCTGCTGAAACCTTCAGTGGTGATGACCGACGATCAGGCACGTGCCAAGCTGCAAGAAGTGTCTGCGGCCATCAAGAGCGGCAAAGCGAAGTTTGAAGACGAGGCTAAACAGCTGTCACAAGATCCAGGCTCTGCCCTCCAGGGCGGCGATCTGGGTTGGGCTTCACCAGACATGTACGATCCAGCCTTCCGCGATGCGCTGCTGAAGCTGCAAAAAGGTCAGGTCAGCGAGCCGGTACACTCTTCCTTTGGCTGGCACCTGATCCAGTTGCTGGATACCCGCCAGGTGGATAAAACCGATGCGGCGCAGAAAGATCGTGCCTACCGCATGCTGTTTAACCGCAAGTTTGCCGAAGAAGCGCAAACCTGGATGCAGGAACAACGTGCCGCTGCTTACGTGAAGATCCTCGATGGAAGCAATGCACCACAATAACCGTATCGTCATCACCCCCGGCGAGCCTGCCGGGGTTGGGCCGGATTTGGTCACCGTACTGGCACAACAGGATTGGCCTGTTGAGCTGGTGGTGTGCGCCGATCCGGCCTTGTTGCTTGAGCGCGCCCACCAGTTGGCGTTACCGCTCACGCTGCGCGACTACCAGCCAGGCCAACCTGCACAGCCACAGCGTGCCGGAACATTAACCGTATTGCCCGTTGCAGCCCCGGCGGCCGTGGTCGCTGGCGAACTTAACGTCGCTAACAGTGCCTATGTGGTAGAGACTCTGGCACGTGCCTGTGACGGTTGCCTGAACGGTGAGTTCGCCGCGCTGGTCACTGGCCCGGTCAACAAAAGCATCATCAACGACGCTGGCGTCGCCTTTACCGGCCACACCGAGTTCTTTGCCGATCGCAGCCATTGTGAACGCGTGGTGATGATGCTGGCTACCGAGGAGCTACGCGTCGCTCTGGCAACGACCCATCTGCCGTTACTGGCAGTCCCGGGCGCCATCACCCAACAGAGCCTGTTCGAAGTGATCACCATTCTCGATCGGGATCTGAAAAACCAGTTTGGCATCCCACAGCCACTGATCTACGTCTGTGGGCTAAACCCGCATGCGGGGGAAGGTGGCCACATGGGGCGTGAAGAGCTGGATGTGATTATTCCGGCTTTGGAGGTGCTGCGTAGCCGCGGCATCCAGCTGATTGGCCCGCTCCCGGCGGATACGCTGTTCCAGCCAAAATATCTGCAACATGCAGATGCGGTGCTGGCGATGTATCACGATCAGGGCTTGCCTGTACTAAAATACCAGGGGTTTGGTCGGGCGGTGAATATCACCCTCGGTTTGCCTTTTATCCGTACCTCGGTCGACCATGGTACCGCGTTGGAACTGGCTGGCAGCGGCACTGCCGATGCAGGCAGCTTCAAAACGGCCTTGGCTCTCGCCATTAAAATGATAATTAACAGCAATGAATAATAGAGTCCACCAAGGGCACTTTGCCCGCAAACGTTTTGGACAGAACTTTTTAACCGATCAGTTTGTCATCGATAGCATTGTCTCGGCCATTCACCCACAGCCGGGCGAAGCGGTGGTCGAAATCGGCCCAGGCCTGGGAGCCTTGACCGAGCCGGTTGGCGCGCGTATGGATCGCATGACGGTGATTGAACTTGACCGCGATCTGGCAGCCCGCCTGGCCAATCACCCACAGTTGAAAGACAAGCTGACCATTCATCAGCAAGATGCCATGACGGTGAACTTCGCCGAGTTGGCAGCCGTGGAAGGTCAATCGTTGCGCGTGTTCGGCAACCTGCCGTATAACATCTCAACGCCGCTGATGTTCCACCTTTTCAGCTATACTTCAGCTATCCGCGACATGCACTTTATGCTGCAAAAAGAGGTGGTCAACCGTCTGGTTGCCGGCCCAAACAGCAAGGCATACGGGCGCTTGACCGTGATGGCGCAGTATTACTGCAACGTTATTCCCGTGTTGGAAGTGCCACCGACTGCGTTCGCACCGCCGCCTAAAGTCGATTCTGCCGTGGTTCGTCTGGTACCGCATCTGGTGATGCCCAATATTGTCGGCGATGTGCGTATGCTCAGCCGCGTGACCACCCAGGCGTTTAACCAACGCAGAAAAACCATCCGCAACAGCCTGGGCGATCTTTTCACCCCGGAACAGTTGACGGAACTCGGCGTCGATCCGACGCTCAGAGCAGAGAATATTTCTGTAGCGCAGTACTGTAAGCTGGCAAACTGGCTTTCACAACAGCAGGCGCAGCAGCAATAAGGAGCCGTTGTCATGATTGATTCGCCCCGTGTATGTGTGCAGGTACAGAGTGTGTATGTGGAATCACAATCGATACCTGAGGAAGAACGTTACGTCTTCGCTTATACCGTTACCATCCGTAATCTGGGGCGCTTTGACGTGCAACTGCTGGGCCGTTACTGGCTGATCACCAACAGTAACGGTCGCCAAACCGAGGTTCAGGGCGAGGGAGTGATCGGTGAACAGCCCATTATCCAGCCCGGCAGCGAGTTCCAATATACCAGCGGTGCGATACTCGAAACGCCGCTGGGCACCATGGAAGGCCATTATGAAATGGTTGATCAACAGGGTCAGCCATTCCGTACCGCTATTCCGGTGTTCCGTTTAGCCATCCCAACGCTGATCCACTAATATGTCGACATATCTTATCGGCGACGTTCATGGCTGTTTCGATGAACTGCAGTCGCTATTAGCTCAGGTTAATTTCGATCCCCTGCAAGACCAACTGTGGCTGACTGGCGACCTGGTCGCCCGAGGCCCCGGCTCGCTCGAAGTGCTGCGCTACCTTCGTTCTCTCGGCCCGGCATTGCGCATGGTTTTGGGTAACCACGACCTGCACCTACTGGCGGTGTACGCCGGTATCAGCCGTAACAAACCCAAAGACCGCATTACCCCCTTACTGGAAGCGCCTGATGCTGACGAGTTGATCAACTGGCTGCGTCGCCAACCGGTGCTGCAAGTGGATGATGAACGCAAACTGATCATGGGCCACGCCGGCATTACCCCACAGTGGGATATCGAGACTGCCCAGATGTGTGCCCGTGAAGTGGAAGCGGTGCTCAGCAGCGACAGCTATCCCTTGTTCCTGGATGCGATGTACGGCGATATGCCCAACAACTGGAGCCCGGAACTGAGTGGGCTGGCACGCCTGCGCTTTAGCACCAATGCGTTGACCCGCATGCGCTATTGCTTCCCTAACGGCCAGTTGGACATGATCTGCAAAGATGCGCCGGGCACCGCTCCCGCTCCGCTGAAACCCTGGTTTGATCTGCCGCGCCTGGTCGATCCCGAGTACAGCATCATCTTCGGCCACTGGGCATCACTGGAAGGCAGAGGCACGCCGGAAGGGATCATCGGTCTGGATACCGGCTGCTGTTGGGGCGGGGATTTGACCCTGCTACGTTGGGAAGACAAGCGCTACTTTACCCAGCCAAGCAACCGCCGTGATGCGATAGACGGCGCGGATACGTTGGCCGCTTCTTAAAACGACAATGGGCACCCAAGGGTGCCCATTTGATAACTAGCCCGCCTTAGCGGCGTTCCAAAATCTCAAAACAGTAACCGTGCGAGTTCAGCGCGTCCGCATCGTGGAAGGCACTGAAAGAGGTTTCCCATTCGTCTGGCTCGTAATCCGGGAAGTAGGTATCTCCGCCCACTTCGGCATCGATATGGGTCAGATACATCCGGGAAGCCCGTGGCAGGAACTGGCTATAAATGCTGCCACCGCCCATCACCATCACTTCTTCTACCTCGCCAGCCGCAGCCAAGGCCTCTTCCAGCGAAGTCACCCAGGTCACGCCGGGTTCGTTACCCGGTTGGCTGCTTAACACGATATTATGGCGGCCCGGCAAGGGGCGGCCAATCGACTCAAAGGTCTTGCGGCCCATAATCACCGGTTTATTTAACGTGTTACGTTTAAACCACGCCAAATCCTCCGGCAGGTGCCACGGCATGGCATTTTCCATACCAATAACGCGATCCGCCGCCAAAGCAGCAATCAGGCTGATAATCATTGTTTAACCCTGTATAGGCAGCAAAATTGTTCACACTATACGTAAAGCCCCGGCCACCGTCGATAGACGAATCGAGCGATAGTCATATATCGGACGGCTCTGAAGATAAACTCCAATAATCCCAGATCCTTAGAAAAATCCCTAAACGCCGGGACGTTTACGATACAGCCACAGACCCGGTACCGACAGGCCGATCGACAAGGCTCCCACGATAAAACAGGCTTTGAGGAAGTTGGAGATCATCACCGACATCAGGGCTTCGCTGTAGCCCAAATGTGAAATCTCCACCACGCTGATCATTGCGGTATAGGCTGAAATACCGGGGAACATCGGGATCACCGCCGCAACGGTAAACACCTTGGGATGCGCCAGCAGCCAGCGTGACCAGTAAATACCGATGATACCGATCAGGATAGCGGCCAGGAACGAGCCCCACTCGATATTCATGCCGAAATGCATCATCAGCATCCGCGAACCATGCCCCAATGCCCCAAGCAAGGCACAGTAGCGCAGCGCTCGCACCGGCACATTGAACACCATGGCAAAGCCGAGCGCGGGTACCGCCGCCAACAGCATGTCCTGTAACAACGCCCACAGCAGGCTCATGACCACCCCCGTAAATCCCACAGCGACATCGCCATCACCACGCCGATGCAGGTTGCCAACGTCAGCAAACTGGCCATCGCCCAACGGGCCAGGCCGGTATTCACGTGGCCTTTAAACATATCGGCTACCGCGTTGATCAGCGGGAAACCGGGCACCAGCAACAGCACGCTGGCCGCCATCGCCACGCTGGAGGTTTGATGGAAAAACGGCACGCGTAACAGCAGGCCGGAGACCGACGTGGCAACAAAGGCCGTCAGGCAAAAGTTGATCAGCGGATTCATATGGCGAGCGGTCAACATCTGGCGCACAAACATCGCCAGGCCGCTGGCCATAAAGGTGACCGCAAAAGCATCTGGCCCGCCGCCGTTGAGCATGCTGAAACAGCCACAGGACAACCCCACCATCAGCACCACCAGCCACCGCGGATAGCGCAGCGGACGGATCTTTTCAAAACGCCGAGCCACGTCATGTACATCGGCCAAATGGTGTTCCGCCAGGATCACAATGTGCTGCACCTCAGTCACCATTTGCATGTTGATCCCGCGATCGACGTTCTTCCGTGTGGTGGTCAGGCAGGCATCATTGCTGATGGTGGTCAGCACCACCGCGTTGGCCGAGATGGAGCTTTCTACACTATCCATGCCAAGCGCCAGGCCCAAGCGAGTCGAGAGTTGTTCCACCACCATGCTTTCCGCCCCGTGCTGTAGCAGCAGCAACGCACACTGAATACACAGACGGGTGATTTCACGCTGTTGCTGGTTTACACCGGGTATCTCTGCGGTTAATTCCTTTTTCATGTCGCTCAATCACTTCCTCTTAATGAAGACCCATCATATAACCAGAGATTAGTGTAATAGGTTGATGCACGTCAGGAGGAGTGGCGTTATTATCAGCAGAATTAGGCCTTTTTCAGAGACTCGCTCATGCTTGAAACCTCATTGTTTGTCGCCGGTATTGCCACGCTCGGCATGCTTTCCCCCGGGCCAGACTTTTTTCTGGTGATTAAAAACGCGGCGCGCTATCCACGCCTGGCAGCAATGATGACTGCGTTCGGCGTGATCTGCGGCGTGGCAACGCATATGTCTTACTGTGTCGCGGGTCTGGCGGTAGTGATCACCACCACGCCGTGGTTATTCAACGTGCTGAAATACGCCGGTGCGGTGTACCTGATTTGGGTCGGCATTCAAGCCCTGTTGTCACGCGGGGGCAGCAAGATGAACGTCAGCAGCCTGCCGCAACAACAGGTCAGCCTGAAAAGCGCCTTTGTACAAGGGTACCTGTGTAATCTGCTCAACCCGAAAGCCACGCTGTTCTTCCTCGCGGTGTTTACCCAGGTATTGCAAATCAACTCCGGCCTGGGTGAAAAGCTGTGGTATGCCGGGATTATTTTCGGCCTTTCCGCCGTTTGGTGGCCGGTGCTGGTGTTTTTAATCCAAAGCGGACCGGTGCGCCGTGGGCTGGAGAAAACCCAGAAGGTGGTCGATAAGCTGTTGGGCGGGATGTTAATCGCTCTGGGCATCAAAGTCGCGCTGAGCTGAAAAACCGGCGAGGGGTAACCCTCGCCAGGCAATTACCCTTTCGCTTCCACCACCTCTTCCTCCGGCGCTTTGCCATCAATACTGCCGCGCCAACCGGTTTGCGGCACCCGCGACAACCGCGTCTGATCCTGCTCGATAGCGGACGAAAGCATCTCTTTGGCCCGCTGCATGCTGGCGATACGGAACTCGGTATCTTCGTAGTTCTCCAACGTATCTTCCAGCATCTTCAGGTTATACCGCCGGAAGGTATCCGCTTTTTCACGGGCTTCGTAGGCGTCCAGCCCCAGCAGCTCGAGGGTTTCTCTGCCGATCAGTAACGAGCTTTCAAAGGTTTCCCGCGCAGGTTTTTCCACCCCCAACTGGCGCAGTTGATACCAGTGGTCCACATCGCGGGCACGCGCCACCACTTTCAGGTGTGGGAAATGGCGTTTGACCAGCGCCGTCAGTTGCAGGTTCGCCTCCACGTCGTCGATGGCGTTAATCAGGATTTTGGCATGTTCCGCTCCTGCCGCTTCCAACAGATCGGCCCGCGTCGCATCACCATAGAACACCTTGGTGCCAAATTTGCGCAGCGTTTCGATGTGGTCCGGATCGTGATCCAGTACTACGGTATGCACGCCGTTGGCCAGCAACATACGGCCCGCGATCTGGCCGAAACGGCCAAAACCGGCGATGATCACGCTGGCGTTTTCTTCGTCGATCACGTCTGCCGGGCGTTCGTCCTGCGGGGCATTCTTGGCCAGACGAGCGGCAACCACCAGCAGCAGCGGCGTGGCGGCCATCGAAAGTGCAACGGCCAACGTCAGCGATTTAGCCCATTCGAGTGGTAACACGCCAGCCATCTGCGCCGCAGCAAAAATCACAAAGGCAAACTCACTACCCTGCCCCAGCAAAATGGCGAACAGCCCGCGCTGGCGCTTGGGTACCCCAAGCATTGGCGCAACCAGCCACAGCAGCGCCGCCTTCAACAGCATAAAGCCCAGCAACAGCGAGGCAATCAGCAACGGGTGATGGAACAGCGTGCCAAAGTCGATCGACATCCCCACGCCGATAAAGAACAACCCAAGCAGCAGGCCTTTAAATGGCTGAATATCGCTTTCCAGCGCATGGCGGTATTCGGAACTGGCCAGCAACACGCCAGCCAGAAAAGCCCCCATCGCCATCGACAGCCCGGCCATTTCCAACAGAATGCCAAAACCAAACACCAGGAACAGCGCCACGGCGCTGAAGACTTCACGCATGCCGGAACGCGCCACAAAGTGCAGCAAGGGTCGGGTCACATAGCGCCCCAACAGCACCACGACCGCCAGCGCCCCCACCACCTTGGCGGCAGAAAACACAAAGGCTCCCAGCGTGGTAGCCGCACCGCTACTGGCTAGCAGTGGGATCATCGCCACCAAGGGAATAGCGGCAATATCCTGGAACAACAGCACCGCAAACGAGCTGCGGCCAATCGGCGAAGGCGTCAGGTTACGCTCACTCATCGCCTGCATGGCAATTGCGGTGGAGGAAAGTGCCAACGTCAAGCCAATCAGCAAGGCGACCTGCCAATTCAGGCCGAGGAAATAGCAGAAGGCGCTCAGTACCAGCCCACATCCCACCATCTGGATGCTCCCACCGCCAAATACTGCTGCCCGCAGCGTCCACAACCGCCGGGGATCCAGTTCCAGCCCGATGATAAACAACATCAATACCACGCCGATTTCGGCAAAGGTCAGTATCGATTCAGGATCCGAAACCAGTTTCAGCCCCCAGGGGCCAATGACGCAGCCCGCAATCAGATAACCGAGTACCGATCCCAACCCCAGGCGTACGGCAATCGGCACCAACAGCCCGGCCGATCCCAGATAGATCAGCCCTTCAATCATCATCGAGTGATTATCCATTCACGGACTCCTGCTCTACTGCTTGCTCGCTGTGTTCCATCAGATACTGCACCAGCCGCTGGCGATAGGCTTCCCCGGCGGCGATCAAGGCCGGTTCGTTACAGGTGAAGGTGTTGTGCACGGCAAAATATGGCTGCCACTTCATTCCGCAGTAAATCGCCGTGGCCTGTAGCGGCTGGCCCAGTGCAGCAAAGTTGGGGTAATCGCCCAAAGCGAAATGCTGCTCATCTCCGCCACTGGTGACCGCCCACAGGCAGTCTTTCCCCACCAGGGCGTTGCCCTCGTGGCCATAGGCCCAGCCATGTTCCAGCACTTTGTCGATCCACAGTTTCAGCAACGGCGGCAGGCTGTACCACTGCATCGGATGCTGTAAAACCACCATATCGGCCCGTTCCAGCGCCCGCTGCTCGGCATCGATATCGATATTAAAATCCGGATACAGTTCGTACAGCGCACGGACCTCCACGCCGGGAATGTCTTTTACCGCCTGTAGTAAACAGTGATTGGCATGGGAATGCCGGGGATAGGGATGGGCGTAAATAATCAGGATCATGCGGTTCTCACCGTGCTGTGTGGTCTATCAAGCATATATCTTGACGCTTTACGCAGGGATTAATAGCGGAAATTTTTATCGGGCCTATACAAATTGGCTGATGGAAATCGCGAAAACAACCTTGCTATCATGTGACCAACTCAACATTAGGAGGAAACGATTATGGCCAAAGGGAAATCCGTTAAAAAAAACGCCGCCAAAAAGCAGGGGCCGAAAAACCCGCGCCAACAGTTCAATGTCCACTGTCAGGCAATTAAGCAACAGCATTTACGGCTGGATACCTTACACCGACAGCAGACAGAACTGGTCACCCGTTTCCAGCAAGAACAGTTGCCTTTGGAAAAACAATTTGTCGATGCCGTTTATCAAAAGGCCGAGCGGTTACTTTCTTTTGTCGATAAAAAATCACTCTCAGCCTTGCAACGCGACAATCTCCTCAACTGGATCGGCGAAGATTTGATGTACCTGGAGGAATACCCGTTCGCGGATCATCTGGATATCCAGCCACTCCGGGAAAAATACCTCAACGCCTGTGCCACAATGGTGAACGATAAAGATCTGGATGAAGACGAACTCCAGCTTATGCGTAGCATGTTAGAGAGTCAGCTTCCCTTTGTGCAGGATATCTCAGACGAGGAGCTGCGGGATTTAGTCCGTGAGCCGCATAAATTCAAAGCCAAAACCGAGGAAGCGTTCGCCAATTCGGCCGCCAATGAAGACGAAGAATTTGCAGATGACAGAGACCCTTTCATTGACGAGATTGAAGAAGAAGCGCTTGCTGCCAGAGAGCAAAGGAAACAAGAAATCACCACCCTGTTCAGCGCTTCGGCAGCCAACCGCATGTATAAACAGCTCGCTAAGGTATTTCATCCTGACCGCGAAATGGATGAAACCATCAAGCAAGAAAAACATCATTTGATGGTGCAACTGGCGCAGGCCAAGCAAAACCACGATATCTGGACCATCATCAATCTGTATCAACAATATATTGATCCCAACGGCGGCTTCGAAGAGAAGGATCTGCCAGAAGTCAATCGGCTACTTGCCGAGCAGGTGATTACCCTGAAGTTCGATTATCGCCAAAAAGAGTATGGGAGCGATCCTATGACCGCACTGCTGTGGTCGAAATTTGGCGATGCCAAAACGCCTCAAGCACTGGATAAAAAACTGATCCGTCATGCCAATGAACTCAAAGCATTGCTGGCTGAAGAAAGTGAGGCGCTGGAAGAGCTGACTTCTCTGAAAGTGTTGAAGCAGCATCTGGCAAAGCGTGAGCAGGAAATGGAAGAGGACGAGATGAGCTTTATGGCACAGCTGTTCAAATAGCCGCAAAAATACCCGCCCTGGACCATCCAAGGCGGGCCGGCGTGGGTTAATCCCCGCTTCGCCCAGCACCACGGCGGTGCCGTGAGTCGCATCCAGCTCAAAGCCCTGCTTGAGCAGGCTGGCAGCTAAATCCACTACGCGAGCCTTATCCCCACCGCGCACCGACAGCAGCGTACGGCCTTTCTTCATGCCGGAGTTACTGCCCAGCATCGCCTTGGAGAAGGCTCCTGCTCTGTTGCTGGCTCGCTGTGTTCCATCAGATACTGCACCAGCCGCTGGCGATAGGCTTCCCCGGCGGCGATCAAGGCCGGTTCGTTACAGGTGAAGGTGCTGTGCACGGCAAAATATGGCTGCCACTTCATACCGCAGTAAATCGCCGTGGCCTGTAGCGGCTGGCCCACGATGCCCCCATCCCCTGTTCATCAGGATATGGGGGCAATATGGCATCACCGCCTTACGGCAATGATTGACTCAACGTGTTGATAATCTCAAACAAGCGGTCAATTTCCTGGCGGGTGTTGTAATGCATCAATCCGATCCGTACGACACCGCCACGTTGCTCCAGACCCAGTTGGCGGATAAGCCCCAGCGCATAAAAATGCCCGTTGCCGACACAAATATTGTGCTCGCCCAGCGCTCTAGCAACCGATTCAGGCAGCACGTGCGCAAACGTCACGGCGAAAGTCGGGGTCCGGCTGTTGGCATCGGGCCGATCGATACCGTACAAACGCGCACCTTTGACTTGCCGTAGTTTATCCAGGAAATAAGCGCTGAGCGCTTCTTCATGTTGGCTGAGTTGGCTAAAGCTGTCTTGCAAGCGCTGCCGCAATGGCGCGCCCGCCTCTCCCCACTGAGCCAGGTATTCGATCGCAGCAGTCACCCCCGCGAGTCCCTCAAAACTCTGAGTCCCCGTCTCAAAACGCCCAGGGCCAAGATCGGTGGCCGGCTCGACCTTGTAAGGACGTAACGTTTGCAACCACGGCGCAGCCAGATAGGCAATCCCGACGTGTGGACCAAAAAATTTATACGCGGAACACAGGAGTATATCGCAACCCAGCGCCTGAACATCAATAAGGCGGTGTGGAGCATAGTGCACAGCATCTACATACACCAAAGCGCCAACCTGGTGCGCCGCCTCAACGATACGCTTTATATCCACGATCGAGCCTGTGGTATTAGACGCATAGGTGACAGCCACCAACCGGGTTTTGGCGTTAATGAGCGCACAAAGTTTATCGACGTCTAACGTACAATCCTGATCGTTAACTGGAGCCTGATGGACGACGACCTGTTTATCGCCAGCGGCCTGTTGCCAGCTCGAAACGTTCGCATAGTGATCCAGAGCGGTGACGATCACCTCGTCCCCGGCTTGCCACTCCCGGCTGATAGCGCGGCTCAGTTGAAAAGTCAGTGAGGTCATGTTGGCGCCAAAGACAATATTGTCAGCCGAACCGGCATTCAAGAAGGCCCGAACAGACTCTCTGGCTTGTAACATCACTTGCTCAGTGGCTTTGCTGGAAAAGTAGTGTCCCCCCAGATTGGCATTATGGTGGCCCAAATAATCGACCATCTTGTCTAATACCGTACGCGGAACCTGTGAGCCACCAGGGCCATCAAAGAACACCACGCTTTTTCCTTGATGCAGCTGATCCAGAGCGCTGAATTGCGCCCGGCTTTGTTCAGGCGTAAATGTCATACCACCCTCGCTGTCAGAACAAAAACATCCATATGCCCTTCTTTATCGGTCTCGACGGCACGGATTGGGCAGGCGTTATGCCACAACTTACTATCAGCAATCATGGCAACTTCGCCATTTTCCAACACCTTACGGAAAAATGGCTCTTCGCGATTGCTGTTATAGAGCAGGATATCCCCCCCGACAATGTTATGCCTGTCGATACCGACTATCGCGATATGATCAAAACCATCACGATGGATGCCTTCCGGCGCCACCTGAGTTTCATCATAGGTGGTGGTAATGCGGATTTGGTGGATCTCTATTTCCTGGTTGTTCGGTAGAGCATTGCTTTCAACAAAGACCCCACACATTTCACGCATCCCCTCATTTTGCCAGGTTGTGGTCAGGAGCGGTTCGAACTGGCGGACAATATTGCCCTGAAAGCGGTTGATATCCTCAGATTGTACAAACTCATGTTTGCCCGTCTCTACGACCTTTCCATCCTGAAAACGCATGACGGAATAACGCCGCAGGCGGTACTTGCCATCTGCATGTTGGGTGTGGGGAAGCGTGTTGAATGAAGGAGCCAGTTGAGCAATCCCTTCCCGGCTAAGATGGGTGATCTGCAGGATGTTCTCGTGTTTGTTTAGCATGATGACACCTTATTGAACAGGTCCGTTTTACAACAGAAAATAACAGTAATCATCATTAAAAGTAGATAAAGATAATGGGATATCAAATTTGTCACCCCAAAAATATGACCTACCCCCATAAAATCAGCACAAGCCGCAAATCATCACTATTGGGTTGCTCCAGCAATAAAAAAGGCGCTGCAAAAGCAGCGCCTCAGTGATTGCCAAGTTATTAACTTACTTGGTGATACGTGCGTGCAGTTCCTGTACCGAAGTCACCTGCTCGGTTGGATCTGCCTTCATCGCCATCGAGGTAGCAAAGCCACCGTTCATCGTGGTGTCGTAGTGCACTTTATACTGCAGCGCACTGCGGCGGATCAGCTTGGAGTCTTCAATCGCCTGACGCCCCGCCGTGGTATTAACGATGTAGGTGTACTCGCCGTTCTTGATGCGGTCCTGAATGTGCGGACGCCCTTCATGTACCTTGTTGACCAGGCGTGGGTTAATCCCCGCTTCGCCCAGCACCACTGCGGTGCCGTGGGTGGCATCCAGTTCAAAGCCCTGCTTGAGCAGGCTGGCAGCCAAATCCACTACGCGAGCCTTGTCCCCACTGCGAACCGACAGCAGCGCACGGCCTTTCTTCATGCCGGAGTTACTGCCCAACATCGCCTTGGAGAAGGCTTCGGCGAAGGTGCGGCCAACGCCCATCACTTCACCGGTCGAGCGCATTTCTGGCCCGAGGATCGGGTCAACGCCTGGGAATTTGTTGAACGGCAGCACCACTTCCTTGACCGAGTAGTACGGCGGGATAACCTCTTCGGTCACGCCCTGTTCGGCCAGCGATTTACCGGCCATCACGCGCGCCGCCACTTTCGCCAGCGGTACGCCGGTCGCCTTGGAAACGAACGGCACGGTACGTGCGGCGCGTGGGTTCACTTCGATCAGGTAGACTTCGTTGTTCTTCACCGCAAACTGCACGTTCATCAGACCACGGACCTGCAGTTCAAACGCCAGTTTTTCTACCTGCTGGCGCATCACATCCTGGATCTCTTTGCTCAGCGTGTAGGCTGGCAGTGAACAAGCGGAGTCACCGGAGTGGACGCCAGCCTGTTCGATATGCTCCATGATGCCACCGATCAGCACGCGCTCGCCGTCACAGATAGCATCCACATCCACTTCTACCGCGTCGTCCAGGAAGCGGTCCAGCAGCACTGGCGCATCGTTGGACACGCTAACCGCGTTCTGGAAGTAACGACGCAGGTCGATGTCGTCGTAAACGATCTCCATCGCACGGCCACCTAGTACGTAGGATGGGCGCACCACCAGCGGATAACCGATACCGGCCGCTTTCTCAACCGCCTGTTCGATGGTTGCCACAGTGGCGTTGGCTGGTTGCTTCAGGCCCAAGCGGTTAACCGCCTGCTGGAAACGTTCACGGTCTTCGGCACGGTCAATCGCATCCGGGCTGGTGCCGATAATCGGCACGCCTGCCGCTTCCAGCTCACGCGCCAGTTTCAACGGGGTTTGTCCGCCGTACTGCACGATCACGCCTTTTGGCTTCTCGATGCGCACGATTTCCAGCACGTCTTCCAGCGTCACCGGTTCGAAGTACAGGCGATCCGAGGTGTCGTAGTCGGTAGAGACGGTTTCCGGGTTACAGTTGACCATGATGGTCTCGTAACCGTCTTCGCGCAGCGCCAACGAGGCGTGTACGCAGCAATAGTCGAACTCGATGCCCTGGCCGATACGGTTCGGGCCACCGCCCAGGATCATGATTTTCGGGCGATCGTTGGTCGGGTTGGATTCACACTCGTCTTCATAGGTGGAATACATGTAGGCGGTGTCGGTCGCAAATTCTGCCGCACAGGTGTCCACACGCTTGTAGACCGGGTGCATGTTGAAGCTGTGGCGCAGCTTGCGGATTTCGCTTTCCGCCACGCCAGCCAGCTTGGCCAGGCGTGCATCGGCAAAGCCTTTACGCTTGAGCGTGCGCAGGAAATCAGCGTTCAGGCCGTTGATGCCCGCTTCAGCAACCTGCTCTTCCAGACGCACCAGCTCTTCAATCTGCACCAGGAACCAGCGGTCGATGTTAGTCAGGTTGAACACGCCATCGACGGACAGACCGGCGCGGAAAGCATCGGCGATGTACCAGATACGATCGGAACCCGCATCCTTCAGCTCACGGCGGATCTTGGTCAAGGCTTCCGGATCGTCCAGGCTCACTTTCGGATCAAACCCGGTCGCACCCACTTCCAGGCCGCGCAGCGCTTTCTGCAATGACTCCTGCTGAGTGCGGCCAATCGCCATCACTTCGCCGACCGACTTCATCTGGGTGGTCAGGCGATCGTTGGCACCGGCAAACTTCTCGAAGTTGAAGCGCGGGATCTTGGTGACGACATAGTCGATGGACGGCTCAAAGGAGGCTGGCGTACGGCCACCGGTGATGTCATTCATCAGCTCATCGAGGGTGTAACCCACCGCCAGCTTGGCGGCGATCTTGGCAATCGGGAAGCCGGTCGCTTTCGAGGCCAGCGCCGATGAACGGGATACGCGTGGGTTCATTTCAATCACGATCAGGCGGCCGGTTTTCGGGTTCACCGAGAACTGCACGTTGGAGCCGCCGGTTTCCACCCCGATCTCACGCAGCACCGCCATCGAGGCGTTACGCATGATTTGGTATTCTTTGTCGGTCAGCGTTTGCGCTGGAGCCACCGTGATGGAGTCACCGGTATGGATACCCATCGCATCGATGTTTTCGATCGAGCAGACGATGATGCAGTTGTCATTCTTATCGCGCACCACCTCCATCTCGTACTCTTTCCAGCCGATCAGCGATTCGTCAATCAGCAGCTCTTTGGTCGGGGATAGATCCAGACCGCGCTCGCAGATCTCTTCGAACTCTTCGCGGTTATAGGCGATACCGCCACCGGTGCCGCCCATGGTAAATGACGGGCGGATAATGCATGGGAAGCCCACATCGGCGGCCACCGCCAACGCTTCTTCCATATTATGGGCGATGCCGGAACGCGCCGTGTCCAGGCCAATTTTCTTCATGGCGATATCGAAACGGCGGCGGTCTTCAGCTTTGTCGATGGCATCGGCGGTAGCGCCGATCATGGTAACGCCGAACTCGGCCAGTACGCCCTGACGTTCCAGCTCCAACGCACAGTTCAGCGCGGTTTGCCCACCCATGGTTGGCAGCACCGCATCCGGGCGCTCTTTCTCGATGATTTTACGCACCACTTCCCAGTGGATCGGCTCGATGTAGGTGGCATCGGCCATTTCCGGGTCGGTCATGATGGTGGCCGGGTTCGAGTTGACCAGTACGACGCGGTAACCTTCTTCACGCAGCGCCTTACACGCCTGGGCACCAGAGTAGTCAAATTCACACGCCTGGCCGATAACGATCGGGCCAGCGCCGAGGATCAGGATGCTTTTTATATCTGTACGTTTTGGCATGGCTTTTCTGGCTCCTGATTATTTGGCGTTGGTACGGTAAGTCTCAATCAGTTCGATAAAGTGATCGAACAGCGGCGCGGCATCGTGCGGGCCTGGGCTGGCTTCTGGGTGGCCCTGGAAGCTGAACGCGGCTTTATCGGTACGATGGATGCCCTGCACCGTGTGGTCGAACAGGGATTTATGCGTGACGCGCAACGTGCTCGGCAGATTATTTTCATCAACGGCAAAACCATGGTTCTGCGCGGTGATCATCACGGTGTTGTTATCCAGATCCTTCACCGGGTGGTTACCGCCGTGGTGGCCAAGCTTCATCTTCATGGTTTTGGCACCGCTGGCCAGCGCCAACAGTTGATGGCCCAGGCAGATACCAAATACCGGAATATCGGTTTCCAGGAAACGTTTGATGGCGGTAATGGCGTAATCACAAGGCTCTGGATCACCAGGGCCGTTGGACAGGAAGATGCCGTCCGGAGCCATTTTCAGCACGTCTTCCGCAGGGGTTTGCGCTGGCACCACGGTGAGGCGGCAGCCGCGATCCACCAGCATGCGCAGGATGTTACGCTTGGCGCCGTAATCGTAGGCCACTACATGGTAAGGCAGTTCGCCCGCAGGTTTAGCCTCCGGCAAATCGCCTTCCAGCGTCCAGCTCCCCTGTTGCCAGGCGTAAGCCTCTTTGGTGGTGACCTCTTTTGCCAGATCCATGCCTTTCAGGCCAGGGAAAGCCTTGGCTTTTTGCAGCGCCAGCTCGGCATCGGTGAGGTCGCCCGCGATGATGCAGCCGTTCTGTGCGCCTTTCTCACGCAGCAGGCGGGTCAGCTTGCGGGTATCGATATCGGCAATCGCCACAATGTTGTGACGCTTGAGGTAATCGGCCAGGCCCATTTCGTTGCGGTAGTTGCTGGCAATCAGTGGCAGGTCGCGGATGACAAGGCCTTGAGCATGAACAGCGGAGGATTCTGCGTCGGAATCATTGGTGCCGACATTGCCGATATGAGGATAAGTAAGAGTAACGATCTGGCGGGAGTAGGAAGGATCAGTGAGGATTTCTTGATAGCCGGTCATCGAGGTATTGAAGACCACTTCCCCCACTGCCGTACCTTCTGCCCCGATGGCCCGACCGTGGAATTGGGTTCCGTCTTCCAGAACCAATAGCGCTGACTTAATCAAAACACCCTCCGAGGAATAATCAATCACAATATTTGCATATTAATTCAGATTTCACGCCCTAAATCAATGCAAAAACCGCCCTCAAGGCCAATTTTTGGCAAATTGGGCGCATTTTAATGATGAGCGTCCCGCTTGTCTAGATAAAGCGCCATTTTTTCCATTATTTTGCTGCCCTCAGGGTTTAAAGGGGGTCACAGGCACAAAAACACCAGCAAACTTGACCGAGTAAACGGTTGCGAGACACAGTGACAGAAAAAATGGCTTAAAACAGCTAAAATCGATGCGGGGAGCAATAAAGATGGCAGTAAAAACAGGAATTAGACCGGATAATATATAAAAATAATAGCTACACAATTAAAATAAATCGTAAGCTTCATTTTTAATGTTAAAAAAAAGGACAATAAAATTATTGCCCGATTATCATATCATTATGATCAACACAACCACATCACGATGGTGTTCATTAAAATTATAACTGGTCTAAACCGAGCACGTCACGCATATCAAACAGCCCATTATGCTGGTTTGAGATCCAGGATGCGGCACGCACCGCGCCATTGGCAAACGTCATCCGGCTTGAGGCTTTATGGGTGATCTCTACCCGTTCGCCAATATCGGCAAACATAGCGGTATGTTCACCCACAATATCCCCGGCACGAATGGTGGCAAAGCCGATGCTCTTTGGATCGCGCTCGCCGGTATAGCCCACACGCTCGTAAACCGCGCACTCTTTCAAATCACGTCCCAAGGCACCGGCAATCGCCTCGCCCATGGCTAACGCCGTTCCTGAAGGGGCATCTACCTTGTGGCGGTGGTGAGCTTCCACAATTTCAATATCGGTATAATCGCCCATGACCTTGGCCGCTTTTTCCAGCAGCTTGAGCACCACGTTGACGCCCACGCTAAAGTTGGCGGCAAACACGATGCCAATCTGCTGTGCCGCGTCCTGGATCGCCGCTTTACCTGCATCATCAAAACCGGTGGTGCCGATCACCATGGCTTTGCCGTGGGCCACGCAAAACGCCAGATGGGCCAGGGTGCCTTCCGGGCGGGTGAAGTCGATCAGGATATCGAAATCGCTGACAACCTTTTCCAGGTTATCGCTGACGGTAACGCCCAATGCACCAACACCAGCCAGTTCGCCGGCATCGGTGCCAACCAGGCTAGAACCCGGGCGCTCCAACGCTGCCCCCAATACCACACCTTGTGCCTGCTGCACGGCCTGGATCAATTGGCGCCCCATGCGGCCACCGGAACCCGCAATCGCGATGCGGATTTGTGAATCAGTCATACTTCGCTCTCTTTTATGGTCAAAAGCCACTCCTCGGCTATGGATTCAGGGTAACTTCCCTACCCTATCACTACCAGAGGATTTGCTTACGGATTAGAAAATTATGATATGCCCGGTATGTTATCAGTAACGCTGTCAATTGATTAACAATTACCCGATTAGCGTCAACCTTCTGGTTTTACATAATCATGCACTATTTATGCATTACGATGAATGGCGTAAAGGGGGTTTCTGCAAGTTAAATAGCGGCTGTTATTATCGCGACACATAAAGCCCGAAGCAGAGGGGAGTCATACAGGTTAGTTGAAGCCCCAGGGACGGGTTTACGGCGTGTCGGCGTTCTGTATGGCTCCCACCTGTTACACCATTAATTACAGCTAGTTAAAACGCAAAACGGGGAGCATGAAAGCTCCCCGTTCAAATAGATGACAAAGTGGTAATGTTGCAGACTCTTAACGGGCGCAGCATGCAGCGCCCCTACGTAGCAACACTCAAGCCTGGGGTAAGAAAAACCATCAGTCGATCTGCTTGATATCCATGCGCAGTTCTTTCGGCACTTCAAACACGATGTTCTCTTCACGGCCGCTGAGCTCATGCACGTCCTTGCCGCCCAAAGCTTTCAAGCGGCTGATGACGTCCTGAACCAGCACGTCCGGCGCAGAGGCTCCAGCGGTGACGCCAATGTTGCTCGCATCTTTCAACCAGGATTCCTGAATGTCCGCCGCCGAGTCGATCAGATAGGCTGGTTTACCCACGCGCTGGGCAAGTTCCGCCAAACGGTTGGAGTTGGAGGAGTTCTTCGACCCCACCACCAGCACCACGTCGGCATCACCTGCCAAGCTGCGCACCGCTTCCTGACGGTTGGTGGTGGCATAGCAGATATCGTCCTTGCGCGGCCCGATAATATCCGGGAAGCGCTTACGCAACGCATCGATCACGTCGGAAGTATCGTCCACCGATAAGGTAGTCTGGGTCATAAAGCACAGGTTATGCTCGTTCTTTACCTGCAATTGCCAGACATCTTCCGGCGACTCAACCAGGTACATGCCACCCTGAGGGTTACTGTACTGGCCCATGGTGCCTTCCACTTCCGGATGTCCGGCGTGGCCAATCAGGATCGCTTCGGTGCCCTTACGGCTGGCACGGGCCACTTCCATATGCACCTTGGTCACCAACGGACAGGTAGCATCGAACAGCATGGTTAGATCGCGGGCTTTGGCCTCGGCACGAACTGCCTGTGAAACACCGTGGGCAGAGAAGATCAGGATCGAGCCATCCGGCACTTCCGAGATCTCTTCGATAAATACCGCACCGCGCTCACGCAGGCTTTCGACCACGTAGCGGTTATGTACCACTTCGTGACGGACGTAAATCGGCGCGCCATAAATCTCCAGCGCACGCTCTACGATGCTGATCGCACGATCAACCCCTGCGCAAAAGCCACGTGGATTAGCCAGCAATATTTGCATGCGCTTCCTCCTGCTTCGGGTCGATCTCCAGTACTTCGATATCGAAGGTCACCGGATGCCCCGCTAACGGATGGTTGAAATCAACGGTGATCGAATCTTCCGCCACTTCACGCACCACACCAGGCATTTCACTGCCGTCGATGGCGGTAAACAACATGATGGTGCCGACATCCGGTACGCCGGTTTCGTTGAAGTCGCGGCGTGAGAAGAACTGGATGAGATCCGGGTTCTCCGCACCGAACGCAGCTTCCGGTTGCAGGGTAAACGTGCATTTATCCCCTGCCCGCAGGCCGATCAGCTGCTGTTCCAGCGGAGCAGACAGGCTACCATCGCCCAGGCGGAACAGCGCTGGTTTGCCGTTGCCCTGGGTGGATTCCGCCGTCGTTCCATCTGCCAGTTTCAGCGTAAAATGCACCAGCACTGCGCTGTTGCCGTTAACCTGAGCCGTCATATCACTTACCTTCGCTGTTGACGCTTTTCTTCGCTGGCAAGAACCCTTCCAGCACGATCATGGCGGCACCGACGCAGATAAAGCTGTCCGCCAGATTGAAGGTCGGGTAATGCCAGTTGCCGATATAAAAGTCGATGAAATCGACCACAAAGCCATGCCACAGACGATCAAACAGGTTGCCGAGCGCACCGCCGATAATAAAGGCATAGGCGATATTGTTCAGCTTCTGCTGGGCACTGCTGCGATACATCATCACCAGCAGCACCACCACGATGGCGACCGCAATACCGGCAAAGAACCAGCGCTGCCAGCCACCGTGATCCGCCAGGAAACTGAACGCCGCGCCGTAGTTACGCGCGTAGTACAGGTTGATTGACGGGAACAACGGCTGGGTCTGGCCCAGCACGAAGTTACTCAGGATCCACTGTTTGCTGAAAAAATCCAGCGCCAGCACCACCACTACCAACCATAACCAGCGCAAGCCGGTCGAACTTATCGGTCTACTCATCAGGCGCGTGTTCTCAAGCAAAGTTACGTTTTTCGCCGTCACCGGCTACGTTGGTCACACAGCGGCCGCAAAGTTCTGCGTGCTCCGCCACCTGGCCGACATCGGTGGTGTAATGCCAGCAGCGCGGGCACTTCTCACCATCCGCTTTGCTGAACGCAATTTTCAGCCCCTTCAACAGTTCGCTTTGCTGCGCATCTGCCGGAGCATCCGCAAACGGTGCTACGCTGGCCGAAGAGGTCAGCAACACAAAGCGCAGCTCGTCTTGCAGGCTGTTCAGACGCGCTGCCAGATCGCTATCGGCGTACAGCGTAACCGCCGCCTCCAACGAACCGCCAATGTGCTTGTCTGCACGCGCCTGCTCCAGCACCTTGTTCACTTCGCCACGCACTTTCAGCAGATCGGCCCAGAACGCATCGTTCATGCCTTCACCTGCGGCCAGCCCGAACAGACCGTCGTACCACTCTTCGGTAAACACGTACTGCGTACGCTCACCTGGCAGGAAGGCCCAGATTTCATCGGCGGTAAACGACATGATCGGCGCCATCCAACGTACCAGCGCTTCTGCAATGTGGAACAGAGCGGTCTGGCAGCTGCGGCGGGCAACGCTGTCGCTTTTCGCGGTGTACTGACGGTCTTTAATGATGTCCAGATAGAAGGAACCCATTTCTACCGAGCAGAACTGCATCAGACGCTGCACCACTTCGTGGAAATCGTAGTTGGCATAGGCCTGCTCGATATCCTGCTGCGCGGCCATTGCACGACCTACGGCCCAGCGATCCAGCACCACCATCTCTTCCGGGGCCACGCAGTCAGTGCTCGGATCAAACCCGTTCAGGTTGGCCAGCAGGAAACGCGCGGTATTACGGATGCGGCGATAAGAATCGGCAGCACGCTTGAGGATTTCGTCGGAAACCGCAATCTCGCCGGTGTAGTCGGTAGACGCGACCCACAGACGCAGAATGTCGCCACCCAGCTTGTTCATCACGTCCTGCGGGCTGACGGTGTTGCCGATTGACTTGGACATTTTGCGGCCCTGACCATCGACGGTAAAGCCGTGGGTCAGCACTTCTTTGTAAGGCGCTTTGCCCTTCATGGCGGTCGAAATCATCAGCGACGACATGAACCAGCCACGATGTTGGTCGGAACCTTCCAGATACATGTCTGCAGAGTGGCCATTGAATTCTGGACGCACGTCAACCACGGAAGAATGGGTTGAACCTGAGTCGAACCAAACGTCCAGCGTGTCTGGCACTTTCACATAATCGGCCGCTTCGGCGCCGAGGATATCGGCAGCGTCCAGATCCCACCAGGCCTGGATCCCGTCCTGTTCAACACGCTTGGCCACTTCTTCCATCAGCTCTACGCTGCGTGGGTGAAGCTGCTCAGTGTCTTTGTGCACGAACAGGGACATTGGAACACCCCAGGTACGCTGACGTGAGATACACCAGTCTGGGCGGTTAGCCACCATGGTTTCAATACGCGCCTGGCCCCAATCCGGGATCCACTGTACGCCCTTGATCTCTTCCAGCGACTGCTTGCGCAGGCCCTTTTGATCCATGCTGATAAACCATTGCGGCGTGGCACGGAAGATGATCGGCGTTTTGTGACGCCAGCAGCACGGGTAGCTGTGTTGCAGTTTTTCTACGTGCAGCAGAGCGCCCTTTTCACGCAGCAGCTCAACGATCAGATCGTTGGCCTTGAACACGAACTTGCCGTCCAGCGTTGGATAGGTGCCGGTCAGGTAGCAGCCGTTCGGGCCAACCGGGTTGGCGACTTCCAGGCCGTATTTCTGGCCGATCACGAAGTCATCAGGGCCGTGGCCAGGTGCGGTATGTACGGCACCGGTACCGGCATCCAGCGTAACGTGATCGCCCAGGATCGCCGGCACGTCAAAACCCATAAACGGATGGGTAAAGCGCATCAGTTCCAGATCGCTGCCCTTGCAACTGCCCAGCACTTCCCAATGGGTGATGCCTGCGCGTTTCATCACGCTTTCTACCAGATCCGCTGCCAGGATCAGGCATTGGCCTTCAACCTGTACCAGATGGTAGCTGAATTCTGCATTCAGCGAGATCGCACGGTTGGCAGGCAGCGTCCACGGTGTGGTCGTCCAGATCACCAGTGACACCGGGCCATTCACGCTGGTTACGCCAAACTTGCTGGCCACCGCCGCCGCATCAACCGCGTGGAACGCAACGTCGATGGATGGCGAGGTTTTGTCGTAATATTCAACTTCCGCTTCCGCCAGGGAAGAACCGCAGTCCGTACACCAGTGCACCGGCTTGGCGCCTTTGAGCAGATGACCATTGCTGATGATCTTGCCCAACGCACGGATGATGTTGGCTTCGGTTTTAAAATTCATGGTCAGGTACGGATGATCCCAGTCACCCAGAACCCCCAGACGGATAAAGTCTTTCTTCTGGCCTTCAACCTGCTCGGCAGCATATTCACGGCATTTCTGGCGGAACTCTGCCGGTGTCAGTTTCTCACCCGGTTTGCCATACAGTTGCTCAACCTTCAGTTCGATAGGCAGACCGTGACAGTCCCAGCCTGGAACATAAGGCGAATCAAAGCCAGCCATCCCTTTTGACTTGATAATAATGTCTTTGAGGATCTTGTTTACCGAGTGACCAATGTGAATGCTGCCATTCGCATACGGAGGGCCGTCATGCAGAATGAAGGATTTCTTGCCCTTTTTGGCGGCACGAATGATCCCGTACAGATCCTGTTCATACCAACGTGCGAGCATGCCAGGTTCACGCTTGGCGAGATCGCCACGCATCGGGAACCCTGTTTCCGGCAAGTTCAGGGTATTCTTGTAGTCACTCATTAGATTCTCGATCTCGTTTCGGTTCGTAGATTAAGCCGGTGTCTGTAGCCCGAAGAACGTCCGGGCCGTCACCACATCATTGGCGATTTGCTGCTTTAGCGCATCGAGCGAAGCAAAACGCTGTTCATTGCGCAATTTTGCGCGCAGCACCACATCCAGGTGGCGCCCGTAAAGATCCATGGTTACGTCCAGCAGGTGCACTTCCAACTGCTGACGTACGCCTGCCACCGTAGGGCGGGTGCCGATATTGGCCACGCCCGGCAAAGGCTCGGGGCCCAGGCCATACACATCGACGGCATACACCCCTTTCACCGGGGCAACCAGGCGTTTGAGCGGCAGGTTGGCGGTTGGGAAACCAATGGTTCGCCCCAGTTCATCGCCATGCACTACGCGCCCGGAAATACTGTAAGGATGCCCCAGCAGGGTTTCTGCCAGTGGCAAATCATCATCACACAGCGCATTGCGGATGGCGGTGCTGCTGATGCGCAGGTCGCCTTCACGGAAGCTTGGTGTGCTGACCACCTCAAAGCCGAATTCTTGCCCGGCAAGCTCTAACAGCGGGAAATCCCCCTGGCGACCAGCACCAAAGCGGAAATCATCCCCCACCATCAGGAATTTTACCCCCAGCTTTTCGACCAGCAGCTCGGCAACGAATGCCTGAGCGGTATGGGCGGCAAAACGGGGATCAAACTTGACGCACAACAGGTAATCAACCCCGGCCTGCGCCAGGTATTTGGCTTTGTCACGCAAACGCGTGAGGCGGGCCGGAGCCTTATCCGCGGCAAACAGTTCCAGCGGCTGTGGCTCAAAGATCATGACGATGACGGGTAACCCCAGGCGTCGCCCTTCCTGCTTCAACTGCCCCAACAGCGCCTTGTGACCGCGATGGACGCCGTCAAAGTTGCCGATGGTGAGCACACAGCCACGGTGGCGTGCCCGGATATTATGGATGCCGCGAATTAGCTGCATAGCTGGCCCAACACAGTGGAAATCGGCGGATTATACCTTGTACAGCGGTCAAGGTTAACCCGCGATTGGTTCCTTTGATGTAATAGTCATACCATACCGGAGGATAATCGCCTTAACCACCGTTTATCTGGCCCAATGCGTGCTATATTAGCGCGCTGATAGCGAGCTTGGCTTCTGGCCGACGCTTGAAAGACGGGGGATAACCCACCAGGACCAACAGCTTGCAGACTGTGATGCAAATCACATGGCGATTTTTCTCGTGAAACACTGTATTCCCATGGCTGAAGCTGGTAAAATCCTGCGCCATCACAACGTAGCAAGTGCCGCCCGTACAAACGGCGCTTATTTGCACAAATCCATTGACAAACGAAGGCTAAAAGGGCATATTCCTCGGCCTTTGAATTGTCCTCAATATATATATTTGGGAGTTGGACCTTGGCTAATATCAAATCAGCTAAGAAACGCGCCATACAGTCTGAGAAACGTCGCAAGCATAACGCTAGCCGTCGCTCAATGGTGCGTACCTTCATTAAGAAGGTTGACGCAGCTATCGCAGCTGGCGACAAAGACGCAGCACAAAACGCATTCCTCGTAATGCAACCACTTGTGGATCGCCAGGCTGCTAAAGGCCTGATCCACAAAAACAAAGCAGCGCGTCATAAGTCAAACCTGACGGCGCGTATCAACGCAATGCAATAAGCATTACGTTGTGTGCTTGTTAAAAAAACCGGCCTCGGCCGGTTTTTTTACGCCTGGCGTTCAAGCCTACAGCGCGAACAACGCCGAGAAGTCCTTGTTGCATACCCGCTGTACCGCCGGGTGCTGGATCATTCGCTCGGCAAAAATGATGTAATACTCTTCCTGCACGCTATCGACACGCCCGATCTCCACCACGTCATCATCGCTATAGGTATCCAGCGCATACAGCGTTGGCGCCACGAAGATCGCATTGTGGTACAGGCCGAAAGCCTTCATCAGGGCCGCATCGTCAAACTCCCCCAGTATTTCTACCTTGATACCTTGCGTGTTAAACCAGTTGAGCAGCTTGCGCCCCAGCATTGAACGCCTTCCCGGGATCAGCAAGCGGCGCTGTTCCAGACAGGCCGGAAACGGTAAATCGGGTATCGGCTGACGACAGAAGAAACTGACCCCACACTCGCCCAGCTTAAGCGAAAACAAACCTTCCTGCTGGCTGGAGTCGACCGGGCAATCCGACAGGATCATATCCAGCTTATGCTGGCTCAGTTGCTCCAACAGCATCTCATGGGTTGATTCAAAACAGCGCAGGTGGATCTGCTCGTTGTCCACCACCGCCGTTTCCAAGACCTGGCTGACCAGACGTTTGGATAGCGCATCCGCGACGCCCACGTCAAACAGCAGGTTGGACTCCTTGCGATAGTTGACGATATCCAGCATTTCCTGGCTGAGCATAAACATCTTGTCGGCATAGCGGAACACCAGTTGGCCTAGCTCGGAGGGTACCAGCCCACGCCCCTGGCGTTTGAACAACTTACCGTTGAGCCGTTCTTCCAGTGCCTTGATTTGGCCGGTGATGGTCTGCGGCGTGAGGAACAGGGCTTCTGCCGCTCCCACAACCGACCCCTCCTTGCAGACCTGCCAGAAGTAATAAAGATGGTTAAAGTTGATATGAGACATTCTCAAAACGTTCTCTCCTTAGGTTTCTCATCGGCAAACGGTCTGCCGTGATGAGCGACAAACTCCCTATCGTTAATTTCGGACAACGCAAAGTTATCTTTAATCCCAAGTGCAGCGTGGCTGACGAAGCCACGCTGCCGCTACTATTGTAATAGCCCTTCAGCAACGAGGGGTAAACACAAAGGTCATCGGCTGCGAGGCAAGCTCAAACGCAACAGGCCGTAACCTACTACCGCAGCGCTGGTCGATCCCAATAGTATGCCTAATTTGGCATAGGTACTGAGAGCCACATCCGCATCGGCGAAGGCCAATGAGGCAATAAAAATCGACATGGTGAAACCAATACCACAGAGCACGGCCACGGCAAACACCTGTTTAAAGCCGATATCCTGCGGCAAACGGGCAATCCCCAGCTTCACCGCCAGCCAGCAGAAGACGAAAATCCCCAGCGGCTTGCCAATAAACAGCCCGGCAGCAATCCCCAGCGGCAGCAGTGAAGTCAACCCGCTCAAAGACACCCCTTGCAACGAGACACCCGCGTTGGCAAAGGCGAACAGCGGCAGGATCAGGAAGGCGACCCAAGGGTGCAGCTCATGCTCCAGGGTTTCAGAGGGCGAAGGTTCACTCTTGGCGTTCAGCGGGATCATAAAGCCGACAATCACCCCCGCCAGCGTAGCGTGAACGCCTGACTTGAGGATCGCTACCCACAGCACCAATCCGACCATCATATAAAGCGAGGTCTTACCCACTCCCCGCCAGTTCATTAGCGCCAATACCGCAATTGCGGCAGCCGCAACACCCAGCGCCACCATCGAGACTTGATGGGTGTAGAACAACGCGATAATGATGATGACCCCAAGGTCATCGATAATCGCCAAGGCCAGCAGGAATACTTTCAGGCTGGTCGGCACCCGATTGCCCAGTAAGGCCATCACCCCCAAGGCAAAGGCAATATCCGTTGCCGCCGGGATCGCCCAGCCCTGGCGAGTCACTTCATCGGCACCGTTGAACAGCAGATAGATCAGCGCCGGAGCCAGCATGCCGCCTAACGCGGCAATCGCCGGGAAGATAGCCTTCTCACGCCCAGCCAGGGAGCCTTGCAGCAGTTCACGTTTGACTTCAAGCCCCACCACCAGGAAGAAGATGGCCATTAAACCGTCGTTAATCCACAGCAGCAGCGGTTTGGCAATTTCCAGCGAGGCGATGCTGACCGCCACCGGTAAATTAAGGAAGGCCTGATACAGCCCCTGTACGGGGGTATTGGCCATGATCAAAGCCACCACGGCGGCAGCGATCAGAATAATGCCCCCAGCGGCTTCTTGACGCAGAAATTGACGAATAATAGTAGTCACAGTAAGTCGCTCCAAAATGCCCGTCGTCTTTCAAGCTGCGACTCGAAATCCATAGGGCATAGATAATGGGGGCAAAGCGCCCCGGTTTCCAGACAATGAAACGAGTATAGTCGAGTAATCACCTCGAAAAAATCAGTTTATAAATGCAAAATAACTCGATAAAACCGATCTGTTTGAGCTGTATATCACACTTTTCATAGGGGCATTCAGGCAGCAAAAGATAAAAAAACCCCGGTTTGCTTAAACCGGGGTTTGAGGATTGATGCGCGGGGAACGTTGATTAACGAGTCAGGTCGTCAAAAAACTTTTTCACGCCGTCGAAGAAGCTTTTCGAACGCGGGCTGTTTTTATCCCCAGAAGGGCCACCCAGGCTCTCTTCCAGCTCTTTGAGCAGCTGCTTCTGCTTCTCGTTCAGACTCACCGGCGTTTCTACCACCACGCGGCACAGCAGGTCACCCTGGCTGCCACCCCGTACCGATTTCACCCCTTTGCCACGCATACGGAACAGTTTACCGGTCTGAGTTTCCGCCGGTACTTTCAGCTTGACGCGGCCATCCAGCGTTGGCACTTCAATCTCGCCACCCAAGGCAGCCATAGCAAAGTTGATCGGCACTTCACAGTAGAGGTTATTGCC
This sequence comes from Serratia sp. T13T92, assembly GCF_047530105.1. NCBI lineage: Bacteria > Pseudomonadati > Pseudomonadota > Gammaproteobacteria > Enterobacterales > Yersiniaceae > Serratia > Serratia sp. T13T92. Next base: position 232,562 of record NZ_JBLJAK010000002.1, read on the forward strand.
TTCACGCTCGAAGATCGGGTGAGCACTCACCTGAACCTGAACGTACAGATCCCCTGCTGGCGCACCGTGTTCACCGGCTTCACCTTCACCCGACAGGCGGATGCGGTCGCCAGTATCTACGCCCGCCGGGATTTTCACCGACAGGGTTTTGGATTTCTCTACGCGACCGTGGCCGTGACATTTGTTGCACGGATCCTTGATGATCTGACCACGCCCGTGGCAGTGCGGACAAGCCTGCTGCACGGTGAAGAACCCTTGGCGCATCTGCACCTGGCCCTGACCATGACAGGTCGGACAGGTTGCCGGCGAACTGCCCGGCTTGGCACCGTTGCCATGGCAGACATCACACTCTTCCAGCGTTGGAATACGGATCTCTTTGGTCACGCCACGCACGGCTTCTTCGAGCGTCAGATCCATGTTGTAACGCAAATCGGATCCACGGCTGGCACGTTGACGGCGTCCGCCGCCAAAGATATCGCCAAACACGTCGCCAAAGATATCGCTGAAGTCGGCACCGCCGCCACCAAAGCCACCACCACCGCCCATACCACCTTGCTCAAAGGCCGCATGGCCGTATTGATCGTAGGCAGCACGTTTTTGATCGTCGGTCAGGATCTCGTAGGCTTCCTTGACCTCTTTAAACTGGCTTTCGGCGTCTTTTTCCTGATTACGATCAGGGTGATACTTCATCGCCAGGCGCTTATACGCCTTTTTGATTTCGCGCTCGTCTGCCGTCTTGGCAACGCCGAGCACCTCGTAATAATCTCTCTTCGCCATTATTTCTCTTACCCTTAACATGCGTGCACGGGCGTAGAGTTGCCTCGACGCCCGTGCTGGTTTCCGGTTACAGCCTGTGGCCGCACCGTGCCCGCTTAAGGGCGATTATTTTTTGTCTTTAACTTCTTCAAACTCGGCGTCAACCACGTCGTCGTCTTTCTGCGCCGCGTTGTCTGCACCGGCATCAGCACCCTGTGCCTGCTGCGCTTGAGCCTGGGCCATTTCCATCAGTTTGCCGGAAACCTGCACCAGAGCCTGGGTTTTCGCTTCGATTTCGGCTTTATCTTCGCCTTTCACCGCCGCTTCCAGATCTTTCAGCGCGCTCTCGATAGCGGTTTTGTCTTCAGCTGGCAATTGCTCGCCCGCTTCTTCCAACTGCTTACGAGTACCGTGGATCAGGTGATCCGCCTGGTTACGAGTTTGCACCAGTTCTTCGAACTTACGGTCAGCTTCAGCGTTCACTTCGGCATCGCGTACCATTTTCTGGATTTCTTCTTCGTTCAGACCAGAAGACGCCTTGATGGTGATCTTCTGCTCACGGCCGGTGTTCTTGTCTTTCGCAGACACGTGCAGAATACCGTCGGCATCGATATCGAAGGTCACTTCGATCTGTGCCATACCGCGTGGTGCCGGCTGGATGCCGTCCAGGTTGAACTGGCCCAGTGACTTGTTGTCATTGGCACGTTTACGCTCACCCTGCAGCACATGGATGGTCACCGCTGCCTGGTTGTCTTCGGCAGTAGAGAACACCTGGCTGTGCTTGGTCGGGATAGTGGTGTTTTTGGTGATCAGCGGCGTCATTACGCTGCCCATGGTTTCGATACCCAGTGACAGTGGGGTAACGTCCAGCAGCAATACGTCTTTCACATCACCGGCCAACACACCGCCCTGAACCGCAGCACCAACGGCAACCGCTTCGTCCGGGTTAACGTCTTTACGTGGTTCTTTACCGAAGAAGTCAGCAACTTTCTTCTGAACCATAGGCATACGGGTCTGGCCACCGACCAGGATCACGTCCTGAATGTCAGAAACCGACAGGCCTGCGTCTTTCAGTGCCACTTTCAGCGGCTCGATAGAGCGAGCAACCAGATCTTCTACCAGCGACTCGAGTTTTGCACGGGTCACTTTGATGTTCATGTGTTTTGGACCGCTGCCATCTGCAGTGATGTACGGCAGGTTGACGTCGGTCTGTTGAGCAGAAGACAGCTCGATCTTGGCTTTTTCAGCGGCTTCTTTCAGACGCTGCATCGCCAACGGATCGTTGCGCAGATCCATGCCCTGCTCTTTCTTGAACTCTTCCACCAGATAGTTGATCAGGCGGCTGTCGAAGTCTTCACCACCCAGGTGGGTATCACCGTTGGTTGCCAGAACTTCAAAGGTTTTTTCACCGTCAACGTCGTCGATCTCAATGATTGAGATATCGAAAGTACCGCCACCCAGGTCATAAACCGCGATGGTACGGTTGCCCACTTCTTTGTCCAGGCCATAAGCCAGGGCCGCAGCAGTCGGTTCGTTGATGATACGTTTCACTTCCAGACCTGCGATACGGCCAGCATCTTTGGTCGCCTGACGCTGAGCATCGTTGAAGTAGGCAGGAACGGTGATAACCGCTTCAGTTACCGGTTCACCCAGGTAATCTTCCGCCGTTTTCTTCATTTTCTTCAGGACTTCCGCAGAGATCTGCGGAGGTGCCATTCTCTGGCCCTTCACTTCCAGCCAGGCGTCACCGTTATCGGCAGCGACGATGCTGTAAGGCATGATAGCCTTGTCACGCTGTGCTTCTTCATCCTGGAAGCGACGGCCAATCAGGCGCTTGATCGCAAACAGGGTGTTCTGTGGGTTAGTAACAGCCTGACGCTTAGCAGGCTGGCCAACCAGAATTTCACCATCCTGGGTATATGCGATGATTGAAGGAGTGGTGCGATCGCCTTCGGCATTCTCCAGCACGCGCGCCTTGCCACCATCCATAATTGCTACACAAGAGTTGGTTGTACCCAGGTCGATACCAATAATTTTGCCCATCTAAACATCTCCACTAATAAATTCATAATCGGTCAGGTTGCTAACTATATGCGGGCGTTTTTTTGCTTTTCAACTGCCCGGCATCTCAGTGTTACCCGCGGTCAGCAACTGCGGTTGCCAATAAGATGGGGCCATCCACACCAGCATCAAGGGGCAGGGCAAAAAAAATTTCGTTTTTATCCGCAGCCAGATCATTGTTTCCTGGCGTGGGGATCATTATGATGCCGCGCGCTCTGATGGAAGTTATGGGTTTTTCGGCCATTCAGACCAATTATTAAATTACCTATCCATTTTCGTTACAATTCTGTTATCGCAGAGGACATATGCACTCCAACAAGTTGGCAAATCCCGGCCCCCTGGGTCTGATGGGCTTCGGGATGACTACCGTCTTGCTGAACCTGCACAACGCGGGCTTTTTCCCACTGACTTCCGTCATCATCAGTATGGGGATTTTCTTCGGTGGCATGGCTCAGATTTTTGCCGGTATTCTTGAGTTCAAGAAAGGCAACACCTTCGGCTTGACCGCCTTCACCTCTTACGGCTGCTTCTGGCTGAGCCTGGTAGGCATCCTGCTGCTGCCACGCATGGGCCTGGCAGAACCGACTGACGCGAACGTCCTCGGTATCTACCTTGCACTGTGGGGCATCTTCACCCTGTTCATGTTCTTCGGCACGCTGCGCACCAACCGTGGGTTGCAGTTCGTGTTTGCCAGCCTGACCGTGCTGTTCGCACTGCTGGCCGTCGGCAACATCACCGGTAACCACGCGATCCTGACGTTCGCCGGTTACGAAGGCATCATCTGTGGCGCTAGCGCAATCTATCTGGCGATGGCTGAGGTGATCAACGAACAGTTGGGCCGCACCGTACTGCCAATCGGTCCGGTGGAAGCTCAGCAGACCAAACCAGCTGCTGTCACTGCCTGATACCCGTCGTCTTTCAAACTGCAGCGTTGTTACCTGCACTTACTCACCCCAGTCACTTACCCAAAAGTAAGCTCCTGGGGATGAGTAAGCTTGTCGCCTAGCCGCAGCTTGAAATCCATAGGGTATATGATGAAAATAAAAAACCCCTGCGATGCTTAATCGCAGGGGTTTTTATTGGGCGAAAATCGCTTAGTTCAAGAGCGGTTTTTCACTGTTCAGGTCGCGACGCAGGTAGATCCCCAGCAGCAGGCCGAGCGTCGATAACGCCAGCATATAGTAAGCGGGCGCTAACGGGGTTAACTTCATGATCAGCGTGACAAATACCGGGGTTAAACCCCCAAAAATCGCGTATGCCACGTTGTAGGAGAACGAAATCCCGCTAAATCGCACTTCCGCCGGGAAAGCCCGCACCAGTACGTAAGGCACCGCGCCGACGATCCCCACGCTGAAGCCAACCAGCGCATAGGTGGCAAACAGCATTTCTGGATGTGTTGCCACCGACTGATAGAACAGCCAACTGCACCCTGCCAACAGCACACTGCCGACGATAAAGGTTTTGCTGGCGCCAAAGCGGTCCGCCGCCGAACCAGAAACGATGCAGCCAGCAAACAGCATGATGATCGCGATGCTGTTAGCCTGCAGTGACAATGCCGGGGCTATGGCAAACTGTTTTTGCAGGTAGGTTGGCGTCATCAGGATCACCACCACAATGCCTGCCGACAACAGCCAGGTCAGCAGCATCGAGACTGCGATCTCTTTACGGTGATTCATCACCACCGATTTCAGCGGCAGCTCTTCTGCCAGCGCCTTACGCGCCTGCATCTCGATAAAGATTGGGGTTTCCTGCAACCAGCGGCGCAGATACATGGCAAACAGGCCAAAGATGCCGCCCAGGAAGAACGGAATACGCCAGCCACCGTCATGAATGGCCTGTTGGCTGAGCGTGGTATTGATAATGGTGGCCACCAGCGAGCCGAGCAGGATACCGGCTGTCAGGCCAGCAGTGAGCGTGCCACAGGCAAAACCAACGCGTTTGCGCGGCACATGCTCCGCCACAAATACCCAGGCACCAGGGACTTCACCACCGATCGCCGCGCCTTGCAGAACCCGCATCAACAGCAGCAGCAACGGTGCGGCGATGCCGATACTGGCGTAGGTGGGCAGCATCCCCATCGCCAACGTCGGTAACGCCATCAGCAGGATGCTCAGACTGAACATCTTTTTACGGCCCACCAGATCGCCGAAGTGCGCCATGATAATGCCGCCCAATGGCCGAGCCAGATAGCCCGCCGCAAAGATACCGAAGGTCTGCACCTGGCGCAGCCACTCAGGCATATCCGCCGGGAAGAACAGATCGCCCATTACCGCGGCAAAGAAAACAAAAATGATGAAGTCATAAAACTCCAACGCACCGCCCAGGGCTGCCAACGTCAGAGTCTTATAATCTTGCCGGTTGAGCCGACGATTATTATCGTGATGCATAAGATACCGTTAGAGGAAACAGGAAAGACACAGAAAGCATAATGGCTGACTGTAAAAAGTTTCTTACTATAACGGCAAAATACTTTCACACCAGATGCGCTGAAGGTTATCCCGCAGATTGCTGAAATTTAGAGATTTATCTCGCGCCGCGCATTCTTGGGACGAAATGCTGCTACCACGGCCTCGTGGGTCTCTACATAAGGGCCTTCGAGCAGTTGGATGCAATAAGGCACGCTGGCAAAAATACCGTGCACCACCACCTTGCCTGCCTCGTCCTTCACCCCTTCCAGCGTTTCTTTAATCGATTTGGGTTGCCCCGGCAGGTTGATGATCAACGCCTGTTTACGGATCGCCCCAACCTGGCGTGAAAGAATTGCCGTTGGCACATAGTGTAGGCTGATTTGGCGCATTTGCTCGCCAAAACCAGGCATCACGCGATCGGCAATCGCCAACGTAGCATCGGGAGTCACGTCACGCCGGGACGGGCCAGTACCGCCGGTAGTCAGCACCAGATGGCAGCCCATTTCATCAACCAGTTCACACAACGTATGCTCAATCAACGTCTGCTCGTCTGGGATCAGTCGGGTCTCCAGGGTGAACGGCGTCGCCAAAGCGCTGCCCAACCACTCTTCCAGCGCCGGGATCCCTTTATCCTGATAAACGCCCCCTGAAGCGCGGTCCGAAATAGAAACCAAACCAATGCGTAATGTATCCATGTTTTACCTCTGTCTTATGCCCCGGTTACCGAAGGGAGATTAATGACGGGAGTATAGGGTGTTTGCTCAATGAGGTGGATATTCAGATATAAAAAAAGGTGGCCGAGGCCACCTTCTGCGCTGATTGATTGCCGCTGTTACAGCAGATCAGCGATCATTTTTTCCAGCTTGCCCTGGTCTACGGCAAACTTGCGGATACCGTCGGTCAGTTTCTCAACCGCCATTGGATCCTGGTTGTGCTGCCAGTAGAACTCAGGCTCGGTCAGCGGTGCCGGACGCGCTTTCACTTCGCCGGTATAAGACAGTTTACGCTCCAGTGCGCCTTCGCTCTCTGCCAGCTCTTTCAGCAGTGCAGGTGCGATGGTCAGACGATCGCAGCCCGCCAGTTCGATGATTTCACCGACGTTACGGAAGCTGGCGCCCATCACCACGGTTTCATAGCCGTGCTGCTTGTAGTACTGATAAATTTCGGACACCGAAACCACGCCCGGATCTTCGTGCGGGGCAAACTCTTTCTTGTCGCCATTGGCTTTGTACCAGTCAAGGATACGGCCAACGAACGGCGAGATCAGGTACACGCCAGCTTCGGCGCAGGCACGTGCCTGAGCGAAGGAGAACAGCAACGTCAGGTTACAGTTGATGCCTTCTTTTTCCAGACGCTCGGCAGCACGGATACCCTGCCAGGTGGAGGCCAGCTTGATCAGGATGCGATCGTTACTGATGCCCGCTTCGTTATACAGTTTGATCAGGCGCTTGGCTTTGGCAACGCTGGCTTCGGTATCATAAGACAGACGCGCGTCCACTTCGGTGGAAATGCGGCCCGGGACCAGTTTCAGGATCTCCAGACCAATGTTGACGGCCAGCTTGTCTGCGGCATCGGCAACCTGCTGATCGCGATCGTTGCTCTGCTCGCGCGCCCAGGCAATGGCTTCATCGATCAGTTTACGGTATTCAGGAATTTGCGCTGCGTTGAGGATCAGCGAAGGGTTGGTGGTGGCATCTTGCGGTTGATATAGCTTCATTGCAGCGATATCACCCGTATCCGCAACTACCGTAGTCAGCTGGCGTAGGGACGTTAATTTATCGGTCATGTTGGCATTATCTCATCGTTTGTGCATGAACTTTTGGCATCGTTCAACCATGCCTTGTCCTGATAATAACATGCACGCAGCCCGGCGCAAGGCAGGAAAATCACGCGCTGGCGACGGTTGTTTTATCCTTGCACGAGCAACCGGTTACGCACCGATAATTCGCAATTACCGAAGCAATGCCACGGCATTAACGCGCTATCCCGCCTGGAAATTATGTTAAATTCCCGCCAGCTGTTTTATTCACCGAAAACCCCAAAAGAAGGCTGTAATTCCCGTCAATGGGATGATTTTAGCCAAGTTCTTGTCGAGAACTGACTCAAGTTTTCCGAACCAAGGTCGAAGACCCTGAGGAGCAGTAATCTTAACAAGGAGAAACACGTGACGGATCTGATTAACTTTATCAATAACATCCTGTGGAGTTCAGTACTGATCTATTTGCTGTTGGGTGCCGGCATCTACTTCACCTTACGTACCCGCTTTATTCAAATTCGTCATTTCAGCCATATGTTTTCCGTGCTGAAGAACAGCACCAAAAGCGACGGTGCGGGCATTTCATCTTTCCAGGCGCTATGTACTTCACTAGCCGCTCGAGTCGGCACCAACAACCTTACCGGCGTGGCGATAGCGCTTACGGCTGGCGGCCCCGGTGCCATCTTCTGGATGTGGGTGATCGCGTTTATCGGCATGGCGACCTCTTTCATTGAGAGCACCCTGGCGCAGCTCTACAAAACCAAAGACGATAACGGCCACTACCGTGGCGGCCCTGCTTACTATATGGAAAAAGGGTTGGGTATGCGCTGGATGGGCGTAATGTTCTCCATTTTCCTGCTGATCGCTTTCGGCCTGGTGTTCAATGCGGTACAGGCCAACTCCATCGCCCTGGCCAGCTCGGTGGCCTTCAACATCGACCCCATGTACGTCGGCATAGTGTTGGTGGTGCTGAGCGCCATGGTGATTTTTGGCGGCATCCGCGCCATCGCGCGCGTCGCAGAAAAAATCGTACCGTTTATGGCCTTGGCTTACCTGCTACTGGCGCTGTGGATCATCGGCCTGAATATCGAGCATATGCCAGCTATCCTGGCGTTGATCTTCAAAAGCGCTTTTGGCCTGCAGGAAGTCGCTGCCGGTACCTTGGGTTACGGGATCTCGCAGGCCATGACTCAGGGTATACAACGCGGGCTATTTTCTAACGAAGGCGGGATGGGGTCGGCCCCCAACGTGGCAGCTTCCGCTACCCCTTATCCGCCACACCCTGCCTCGCAGGGCTATGTGCAGATGCTTGGCGCATTTGTCGATACCATCGTCATCTGTAGCGCAACGGCAGCGATAATCTTGGCCTCTGGTGCACTGGATAGCCCCCCATCCGACATCAGCGGCATCGATCTGACCCAGCGGGCCATGGCCAGCGCCGTCGGTTCCTGGGGCGCGCCCTTTGTCGCGATTGCCGTTTTCCTGTTTGCCTTTACCTCTATCATTGCCAATTATGCCTATGCCGAGAACAACCTGATCTTCCTCAAGCACCACCATCCGACCAAACTGACGATTTTTCGCTGCTTTGCCTTGGGTATGGTGATGTTTGGTTCAATGGCAGAATTATCCACGGTGTGGAAAATGGCGGATATCTCGATGGCGCTGATGGCGATCACCAATCTGACCGCTATCTTGTTACTGTCCGACGTGGCCTTCAAATTGGCCAGGGATTACAACCACCAACGTTCACTCGGCAAGCTGCCCACCTTTGACATCAACCATTACCCGGAGCTGGGATCGCAACTCGAACCGGGGATCTGGAAGCCGAGCAGGCAGCGTTAATCCTCCAGGGCGCGCGTAAAGTGCGCCCTATCACAGCCATACCTCCTGGTCTTGCGCGCTTTTTGCTACAGTAGCCACATGTTGATAAACAGGATGTGACCATGCTCATTATTATTTCACCTGCCAAAACCCTGGATTATGCAAGCCCGTTAGCCACCGAACGCTTTACCCAGCCCGAATTGTTGGAGCAGTCGCAAAAGCTGATCAAAATCTGCCGTAAGCTGACCCCGGCGCAAATTTCCGGCCTGATGAGCATCAGCGATAAGCTCGCGGGCCTGAATGCCGCACGCTTTGGCGAATGGCAGCCTGACTTCACCCCGGACAATGCTCGTCAGGCGCTGTTGGCGTTTAAAGGCGACGTTTATACCGGCTTACAGGCGCAAGACTTCAGCGAAGAGGATTTCGACTTCGCACAGCAGCATCTGCGGATGCTCTCTGGTCTGTACGGGGTGCTGCGCCCGCTGGACCTGATGATGCCTTACCGTCTGGAGATGGGGATCAAGCTGGAGAACCCGAAGGGTAAAGACTTGTACAGCTTCTGGGGCGATCGGATCACCACAAAACTGAATCAGGCCCTGGAGCAGCAAGGCGATGATGTGGTGGTGAACCTGGCTTCGGATGAATACTTCAAATCGGTAAAACCGGCCAAGCTGCACGGTTCACTGATCAAACCGGTATTCCTGGACGAGAAAAACGGCAAGTACAAAGTCATCAGTTTCTACGCCAAGAAAGCGCGTGGGCTGATGAGCCGCTTTATCATCAAAAATCGCTTGGAGCGCAGAGAACAGCTGGTTGATTTCAATCTGGAAGGGTATGCCTTCGATGAAGTGGCTTCGGCGGGTAATGAGCTGGTGTTCAAACGCCCGGAGCAGTGAGAAATCCGTTCCCTCTCCCGGCAAGGAGAGGGAACGGGTTTTGTCAGACTGGCAACGTCATCATGAATTGACGCAGCGCGGCAAAGTCCGCTGCCATGTTATGCGACAACAGCGGCAACTGTGCACGCACCGCCAAGGCCTGTGGCAGCGGTAACTTCTGGCCGAGGATCTCTTCGACGCTTTCCTTGAACTTGGCCGGATGTGCCGTGCCCAGGAACAGGCCAAACTCCCCTGCTTGCAGTTGATCGCGCAGAACGCGGTAGGCGATCGCCGCATGAGGCTCTGAAAGGTAGCCCAAAGCAGCCAACTCTTTCATGGTTTCCTTGGTGGTTTCATCACTCACCGCGCCATGAGCCAACTCCTTCAACTGCCAGATTTTACGGCGGAACAACTCTTCCACACGCGGCCAGTTATTCGGCTGGCTGACGTCCATCGCGTTGGATAACGTCGCCACAGTGGTGTTTGGTTCCCATTGGCCAGTAGTCAGGAAGCGTGGCACGGTGTCGTTAGCGTTGGTGGCGGCAATAAAGCGTTTCACCGGCAGCCCCAGGGATTTCGCCAGCAACCCGGCGGTCAAGTCGCCAAAGTTGCCGCTTGGCACGGAAACCACCAACTGATTGCGGGCTTCCTGCGGCAGTTGCGCCACCGCTTCAAAGTAGTAGCAGATTTGCGCCAGCAGGCGGCTGATATTGATCGAGTTGGCTGAGTTAAGGTGTACCGCCTCTTTCAGCTCCTGATCGTCAAACGCCTGCTTGACCAACGCCTGGCAGGCGTCAAAGTCACCATCGATAGCGATGGTGTGGATGTTGCCACCCAACGTGCAGAACAGCTTTTCCTGCAGCGAACTGATCTTGCCCTGTGGATAGAGGATCACCACGCGCACGTTTTTCAGGCCGTAGAAGGCATGAGCAACGGCAGCGCCGGTATCACCGGAGGTTGCAGTCAAGATGGTTACTGGCTGGTCGCCCGCGACTTCCGCCAGCATCTGCGCCATAAAGCGGCCGCCGAAGTCTTTGAACGCCAGCGTCGGGCCGTGGAACAGCTCCAGGCAGGCTACATCGCTCTCCACCTGCGCCACCGGGGCCGGGAACTCAAACGCGGCCTTCACTCGCTTGTACAGCGCCTCTTCGCCGATCTCGTCGCCAATAAAAGCGGACAGGATCTTGCTGCTACGAGTGACAAAGTCCATCTCCAGCAGCTTATCAATCTCGGTCAGTTCGAATTCTGGCAGTTCCAGCGGGAAAAACAGCCCTTGCTGCTTACCCAGGCCCTGTTTGATAGCCTGCGCGAAGCTGACCTGTTCGTTATGATCTTTCAGATTGTACAGTTTCATGCGTTATCCCAATAGTCGAGCGCCAGCGGTATCCAGGCGGCAAATATGAACAAAACCTTCGTCGTTTTGCAGGTAATGGTTGGTCAGCCAATCGGCCATGCGTTGCGCCGTTGCGCCGTCATCACAGACCGCAAACAGCGTCGGGCCGGAGCCGGAAATGCCGCAAGCCAAGGCACCGATATCCTGTGAGGCTTTACGCGCTTCGGCAAAACCTGGCAACAGGCGGGTGCGATAAGGCTCGGCAATCACATCCTGCATCAGCTTGGCCGCCAGACGCGGTTGCTGAGTGTGGCAAGCGTGAATAAAGCCCGCCAGATAGCGGCCATGGCTGATACAGTCCTGGCGGCGGTATTGCGCGGGCAGAATGGCACGCGCCTCAGCGGTGGACACTTTGATGCCCGGATAGGCCATCACCCACAGCCAGTCTTTAAAGCCAGGCACTTCCTGGCTGATGATCCCTTCTTCTTCCAGCATCAGCTGCAAGCCGCCCAGATAGCACGGCGCAACGTTATCGTAATGCACGCTGCCGGAAATACGCCCTTCCAGCTCGCCCATCAGGGCCAGCAGCTGCGTCTCGTTGAGCGGGCGATCGCAAAATTCGTTCATCGCCATCAGACCGGCCACCACCGAGCAAGCGCTGGAGCCTAGCCCGGAACCGATCGGCATGTTCTTCTCCAGCCTCATCGCTACCGGCACTTCACGGCCAATCGCCTGGCAGAAACGCTCCCAGCACTGGTAAACAATGTTCTCTTTTGGATCGCTCGGCAGCTTGCTGACAAAACGCCCACCATTCTCCAGGCTGAAGCGGCTGGCCGCTTCTACGCTGACGCAATCCCCCAGCAGCGTGCCATCGATAGGGGAAACCGCAGCTCCCAGCACATCGAACCCGACGCTGACGTTACCAATTGAGGCCGGTGCATACACCTTAACCATATTAGACTCCCAACTTCCATGACAGTGTGCGCAACAGATCGGCAAATACCCCGGCCGCCGTCACATCATTACCGGCACCATAACCGCGCAGCACCAGCGGCAATGGCTGATAGTAACGGCTGTAGAAGGCCAGGGCGTTCTCACCGTTCTTCACTTTATACAACGGATCGTTGCCATCTACCGCATCAATACGTACCAGGCAGCGGCCTTCTTCGATAGCCCCCACATAGCGCAGCACCTTACCTTCCGCGGCAGCAGCCGCCACACGGCGGTTAAATTCGGCATCCAACTCCGGCAGGCGGGCAATAAAGTTCTCCACATCACCGCTGGCATCGAACGACGGTGGTAACACCGATTCGACTTCAATATCACTCAGTTCAAGCGCATAACCTGCTTCACGCGCCAGGATCAACAGCTTGCGAGCGACATCCATCCCCGAGAGATCGTCACGCGGATCTGGCTCAGTGTAACCGAGGGCCTTGGCCTGCAAGGTGGCCTCTGACAGCGACATCCCCTCATCCAGTTTACCGAAGATAAAGGACAGTGACCCCGACAGGATACCAGTGAAGCGCACCAGCTCATCGCCCGCATTGAGCAGGTTCTGCAGGTTTTCGATCACCGGCAGGCCCGCCCCCACGTTGGTGTCATACAGGAATTTGCGGCGAGAACCGGCTGCGGCGGTGCGCAGCTGCTGGTAATAATTCATCGACGAGGTGTTGGCCTTCTTGTTTGGCGTTACCACGTGGAAACCATCGGCCAGGAAATCGGCATACTGATCGGCCACCGCCTGGCTGGAGGTACAGTCGACAATCACCGGATTGAGCAGATGGCACTCTTTCACCAGGCGGATCAGGCGGCCCAGATTGAAAGGCTCTTTGGCTTCGGCCAGTTCGTCCCTCCAGCTTTCCAGCGAGATGCCGTGCACGTTGGTCAACATCGCCCTTGAGTTGGCAATGCCACAGATGCGCAGATCGATGTGTTTTTGCTTCAGCCAAGGCTGCTGACGATAAACCTGCTCGATCAGCGCCCCGCCGACGCCCCCCACGCCAATCACAAACACTTCGATCACCTGATCGGTGTTGAACAGCATCTGATGGCTGACGCGCACGCCAGTGGTGGCGGAATCATTATCGACCACCACGGAGATTGAACGCTCGGAAGAGCCTTGAGCAATCGCCACGATATTGATGTTGGCGCGCGCCAGAGCAGAGAAGAAACGCGCAGAGATGCCACGCAGGGTGCGCATACCGTCGCCGACGACCGAGATGATTGCCAGGCGCTCCATCACGTCCAGCGGCTCCAGCACGCCGTCTTTCAGCTCCAGGTAGAATTCGTCTTCCAGGGCGCGACGAGCGCGTTGCAGCTCGCTCTGCGGCACACAGAAGCTGATGCTGTATTCAGAAGAGGACTGGGTGATCAATACCACCGAGATCCCGGCGCGTGACATCACGGCAAACACACGTGCCGCCATGCCGACCATGCCTTTCATACCTGGGCCGGACACGTTGATCATCGCCATATTGTTCAGATTGGTGATGCCTTTTACCGGCGTATCATCAGCCACGCTTTCGCCACCGATCAAGGTGCCGGGAGCTTGTGGGTTGGCGGTGTTTTTAATCAGGCAAGGGATTTGGAACTGGGCAATCGGGGTGATGGTACGCGGGTGGAGAACTTTGGCGCCGAAGTAAGAGAGCTCCATCGCCTCGCGGTAGGACATCGACTTCAATAATCGAGCATCCGGCACGGTACGCGGGTCGCAGGTATAAACCCCGTCCACATCGGTCCAGATCTCGCAGCAGTCGGCACGCAGGCAAGCGGCCAGCACGGCGGCGGAATAATCGGAGCCGTTGCGCCCCAGCACGACCAGTTCGCCTTTGTCGTTACCGGCAGTAAAGCCCGCCATCAGGACGATATGGTCAGAAGGAATGGCCGCTGCAGCGATACGCAGGGTGGACTCGGCAATATCTACGGTCGACTCCAGATAGTGGCCCTGAGCCAGCAGCTTCTCTACCGGGTTAATCACCGTCACCGGGTAGCCCTTGGCTTTGAAGACGCCTTCCATGATGGCAATAGAGAGCTTTTCACCCCGGCAGATGATGGCCGCATTGACGCTATCCGGGCATTGCCCCAACAACGCCACGCCATGCAGTACCTGTTTGAGCTGCGCGAACTCCTGCTCGACCAGTGCCTTCAGGCGATCGTACTCAAAGCCCGGCAGCTCCTTGGCCAAACCGCTGAGCAGGTCGGCAAAGATGCGCTCAGCGTCGCTCATGGTTGGCAGAATATCCTGGCCGGCTACCGTTTTTTCAATCATCGCCACCAGGTGATTGGTGATCTTGGCCGGTGCGGACAATACCGTGGCTACCTGTCCCTGGCGTGCATTGTTCTCCACGATATCGGCAACGCGCAGAAAACGTTCCGCATTCGCTACCGAGGTTCCACCAAATTTAAGCACTCGCATTTCTGTTATCTCCTGAATTTATGCCGAAAAAAAAGCCCGCACTGGTTAGGTGCGGGCTTTTTTCTTCTGTTTCCTGTACGCGTCAGCCCGCCCCGTTACCTGTGGTATCGGTGGTGGTAATAATTGTCGTATTCAGGCTGATGTTTCGCATTTTGTCTGTCTGTCTCATTAGAATCTCTGTCCCCTCTATTGGTTAAAGCAATCGTCTGGCCAAGTCAAATTATTTCTTTGTTTTGCCTATTTACTGGACACAGTGGGATCTGCGCGATGAAGCCGATAAAAAAACAGAATTGCAGAACAAAAAATCATAAGAAAGCCGATCAAACAGTGAATAACACCAGCCAAACAACAGAAAACGCCTACATCACTTCGTCAGTTTTTTTTCAATATCATGCAGCAACCGGTGCAGCATGACGGTATCGCGCTGTTGCAAGACCCCGAGCCGCTGGTGTAACCAATCGCGCAATTTTTGGTCATCCGCCACGTCCAACGCCTGTAACAGACGATCTGCCCGTTGCCGCAACGCGTTGAGCTGCCCGGCATCGGCCAGAGGTTCCTGCACCGAGCTGACAGCCATTAACTGCGCCAGTTGATAGCAATACACCATCACCGCCTGGCCGAGGTTCAGCGAAGGATAATCGGCCACCATCGGGACGCCGGTCAGCAGATCGGCCAACTCCAGCTCTTCATTGGTCAGGCCCGAGTCTTCACGGCCAAACACCAGTGCAGCCTGATGCACCCATTGCTGGCGTTCCGCCAACTGCTCCGTGAGTTGCTGAGGGGTACAGTAATAATGGAAGCGTGCGCGGCTACGAGCGGTGGTCGCAACGGTAAAGTCCACATCTGCCAATGCCTGTTCGAGGGTAGAAAACGTCTGCACCGCATCCAGAATATCGCCAGCGCCATGGGCGACCCAGCGGGCGGCGGGCTGCAGATGGGCCTCGCTGTCGACGATGCGCAACGAGGTGAAGCCCATGGTTTTCATCGCCCGCGCCGCTGCGCCAACATTTTCCGCCCGAGCGGGCGCGACTAACACGATATGAAGCTGCATCAAGACTCCGGAAAAATAAAGAGAATAGTTCTTTGACTGTTGGGATTTGTCTGATTATATTTACAAACGATTAACATCGTAAATGGTCTCTTGCTATAATATTATTAAATAGGCACTTCAACCTATAAAGCAGACGAAACAATCATAACTACAGGTTAACTTTTAATTTTCATTAAAAACAAAGCACTATATTTTCAAGCCAAACAGTTAGCTTTCAATTGTAACGCATCGGCCCCAACAAAGCTGAATCGTTCACAGAATTTGACGATCTGTGACTTAACTTGGCAGTTCTGTAAGTGTTTTTCACAAAACTGTTAACGTGCTACAATTGAATTTGATATATGTCAACAAAGCGTAGTTTTGTTAGGTGATGAATTCGGCACACACTGTTATATTGCTGTTAATAGGGTTAGGATATGCGCCGTTTTGGCATCATTCGGGGTGGTAAAATATAGCCCCCCCACCCAGCTAGCGATCTTGTTGACATTGATGGAAAGCGCATCAAGAACGAGTTTACGTACTGTAGTCGTTTGGTAATTGAGGGAACGTGAGCGGTATCTCTGCCCTCCATGGAAGAACACCAAGACTGCTGTACTTCCTATTTTCTATTTTGTTGGCAATTTTAGGTAGCAAATATGCAGACCCCGCACATTCTGATTGTCGAAGACGAGTTAGTCACTCGTAACACCCTGAAGAGCATTTTCGAGGCGGAAGGCTACATTGTTCATGAAGCCAATGACGGTGCAGAAATGCACAACATCCTGTCCGAAAATGATATCAACCTGGTTATCATGGATATCAACCTGCCAGGCAAGAACGGCCTGCTGCTGGCGCGTGAACTACGCGAACAAGCCAGCGTCGCGCTGATGTTCCTGACCGGTCGTGATAATGAAGTCGATAAAATCCTCGGCCTGGAAATCGGCGCCGATGACTATATCACCAAACCGTTCAACCCACGCGAACTGACTATCCGTGCGCGCAACCTGCTGTCACGCACCATGAATCTGGGTAGCGTCGGCGAAGAGCGCAAACTGGTTGAGAGCTACAAGTTCAACGGTTGGGAGCTGGACATCAACAGCCGCTCTCTGATCGGCCCTGCTGGCGAGCAGTACAAACTGCCACGCAGCGAATTCCGCGCCATGCTGCACTTCTGTGAAAACCCGGGCAAGATCCAGTCCCGTGGTGAGTTGCTGAAGAAAATGACTGGCCGTGAGTTGAAGCCGCATGACCGTACCGTAGACGTGACCATCCGCCGTATTCGTAAACACTTCGAATCTACGCCGGACACGCCGGAAATCATTGCCACCATTCATGGTGAAGGTTACCGCTTCTGCGGCGATCTGGAAGAATAAGCCTGTCTTAACGTCACAGGTTAAAAAGGGTTCAGCTTGCTGAACCCTTTTTTATTGAGACCAGACACGATGCCATCTGCGGCTCACAAAGTAGGGGCGCTGCTACGCCCGTCTGAATTATTTGGCTTCACCCCAAGGGATGATTGGCACCGCGCTCAGGGCATTTTTCGGTGAACCATCTACTACTCGATCGGAATAGCTCAGGTAAATCAGCGCATTGCGATTGGCATCATAAAAACGAACTACCTGCAGCTTTTTGAACACCAAAGAGGTGCGCTTCTGGAACACCACAGTTCCCTCCGCCTTGCCCTTTTTAATCTTGTCGCTCAGCTCGATCGGCCCAACCTGCTGGCAAGAAATGGCGGCATCCGAAGTATCTTCTGCCAGCCCTAACCCACCCTTTATCCCACCGGTTTTAGCACGGCTGATATAACAAGTTACATTTTTCACGTCGGGATCGTCGAACGCTTCAACCACAATTTTATGATCTGGACCAAACAGTTTGAATACCGTATCGACCGATCCTACCTGTTCCGCCTGCGCGCTATTAACCGTTGCGCAAACCAGACCGAACAAAAATATCCATCCTTTTTTCATTCACTTAACTCCAATAGAACAGCGTGTTAAATCACAGGGCTGCTAATAAGAACGCCGATGCTTCAGGTCACAGAAATGGGTTTTCCTCGGCCCAGGAAGCTCTTTTTAGCACAGAGAGCGAAAAAAATCTTTGGGAGTCGTGGAGGAAAAAAGTTGCTATTATGCGGCATCGTCATCGCTTAATGCCTGTTAACACCAGTTTTCCCCCGCTTCCCGCAACGCATATCGCAAAAGCGCCGTATGTAATGCAACTGATTGATCAATAAGTCAGTGGGCATCAGGTATCAGCATGACAAATCAAACAGTTCGAGTTCCGAACCTGAAGCTCTACGAGGAAGATCTATGGATCAAGCCGGTATCATTCGTGATCTGCTTAGCTGGCTGGAAAGCCATTTGGACCAACCTTTGTCACTGGATAACGTGGCGGCAAAAGCGGGTTACTCTAAATGGCATCTGCAACGGATGTTTAAGGATATCACTGGGAACGCCATCGGGGCCTATATTCGGGCAAGAAGATTGTCCAAAGCCGCCGTCGCATTGCGCCTCACCAGTCGGCCTATTCTGGATATTGCTTTGCAGTATCGTTTCGACTCACAGCAGACCTTCACTCGCGCATTCAAAAAACAGTTTGCGCAAACCCCGGCGCTGTATCGCCGTTCAGAAGACTGGAACGCCTTCGGCATGTGCCCGCCAATACGTCTGGGCGCCTTTACGCTGCCACATCCAGAGTTTGTCACGCTACCAGAGCTGGACCTGATCGGCCTGACGCAGAGCTACTCCTGTACGTTAGAGCAGATCTCCAACTTCCGCTCCGAGCTGCGTACCCAATTCTGGCAACAGTACCTGGGGCAGATAGAAACCCTGCCACCGGTGCTTTACGGCCTGCACCACTCGCGGCCAAGCCAGGAAAAAGACGACGAGCAGGAGGTGCTGTACACCACTGCCCTGGAGGCGCAACACATTCCGACCAAGGTGCAGGAAGGCCAGCCGATCACGCTGCAGGGCGGTGAATATGCCATGTTCAGCTATCAGGGGCCAGCATCCGGCCTGCAGGACTTTATCCTGATACTGTACGGCACTTGCCTGCCAGCATTGGAACTGACCCGCCGCAAAGGGCACGATATTGAGCGCTTCTATCCGCAAGGTGACCGGCGTCCGCCTCAGCCACCCAGCGAGATCCGTTGCGACTATCTGATCCCGATCCGCCGTTAGCGCTGTAGCTCATCCAACGCGGGCATGTCCAGATGCGAGATATCGCCCGCGCTTTCCACAATCCAGCCCGGAGCCAACCAGGGGCTTTGTTGATAATCGACGCGTGACAACGAGCAGTTGCGCAAACGCAGACGGCGCTCGGCATAGGCCGGTAACCCTAATACCGTCCCGATCAGGCACCCCAGCGCAATGCCGTGGCTGACAATCAACGGCTTGCTGCCCTGCGGCAGTTTCAGGCACTCTGTCAGCGCCGCATGCATCCGCGTGGCCAACTCCGTCATAGATTCACCTTGAGGGATACGGCCGTCAGCAGTACCATCGACCATCTGTTTACGCCACAGCTCTTCCTGCGGTGTCAGGCTGTCGATCAAACGTTCTTCCAGAACGCCCATATGCAGCTCACGCAGCCGGGCATCTACCATAACGTCGCAACCGCAAGCGTCCGCAATGATTTGCGCGGTCTGACGGGTGCGGCCCAGATCGCTGGAAATCACGTGCGTCACGCCCTCACGGCTAACGCGTTTGCCAACCAGATGAGCCTGGTGAACGCCAGTGGCGGTTAATGGGCTGTCGGATTGGCCCTGAATGCGACGTGCTGCGTTCCATTCCGTTTCGCCGTGGCGAACGAGGTATACCTGTAACATTATGCTTTTCCGTTATACTGCGTGAAACTTGAGTTTATCTGTGGCTCGTGCCTTGCACTTCGCATAACTTGCCGCCATCAAAAATCATGGCAAGACACAGCCCCACTTTAAGGAAGCTAAAGCCGTTATGTATCATGTTATCGCTGCAACTACCAACCCGGCAAAGATCAGGGCTATTCAACTGGCTTTTGAAGATACCTTTGGCGCAGACCAATGCCGCATAGAATCGGTTGACGTCGCCAGCGGAGTTTCACTGCAACCCATTGGCAATACCGAAACCCGTACCGGCGCACGCCAGCGCGTGATGGAAGCGCGGCAGGTGCGGCCAGAAGCCGACTTTTGGGTCGGAGTCGAAGCCGGGATCGAAGAAAACATGACGTTCGCCTGGATGACGGTAGAAAACCCGACGACCCGTGGCGAATCGCGTTCTGCCAGCCTGATGCTGCCAGAATCAATTTTACAGGGTATTCGAGCTGGTCGCGAGTTAGGCGATGAAATGACCTTGATCACCGGCAATAGCGAAGTCAAACGTCAGGGGGGAGCGATCGGTATCTTTACTGACGGTCGGCTGAGCCGCACCAGCGTTTACCATCAGGCGCTGCTGCTGGCACTGGTGCCGTTCCACAATCCGATTTACCGCAGCCACAACAGCAATAATACGCCGCAGCAATAAGCCACCGGGGTGATGGCTTCACCCCAGTAGTTGCTGTTCCAGCCACTGTTTCAGCGCTGGCGTTGCCATCTTCAGGCTGTTTGACCCTCTGGTGATGGTTGCGATACCTGCCCCGAGCTCATTCTTCAGCTCGCGCTGGCTCATTTCGCCACGCATCAGTTCCTGAATAATCCGCACCCGTGTCCCCAGCGCAGTACGCTCATCCGGCGTCAGCAGCAGTTGCATCAACGGTTGGTGTAAATCCTGATCGAACGAGCTTTGCAGCAGTTCGACAAAGCGCAGCCAATCTTCATTGCCTTGTTCTGAAAGAGCGGGGTCGTTTAGCGATAATTGCGTCATGCCAGCCACCATACTATTTAACTAGTACAGCAGCATAGCATACCGCGGGTAAGCGTCAAAATAGCTCTAGACGGGCGCAGCATGCAGCGCCCCTACGGCGAACTATTCAGCAACATTGCTACCTAGGTCCGATGTCGTTAACAAGCAATCACAACTGGCCGACAAGGTAGGGGCGCTGCATGCTGCGCCCGTTCAGATGGTCAATGTTAACAACAACGACTCTATTAAATTCAATAGCGTCTTTGCCACTCGGCATCCGTCAGTACCTTCGCTGGTCGATGCATGAAGTAACGATAAAACGCATCATAGGCCAGCACGTTCTTCACGTAAGAACGGGTTTCCGAGAACGGAATGCTTTCCACAAACGCCACGGCATCCACCCGGCCATCGGTATTGCCTAACCAGGTATTCACCCGTGATGGGCCAGCGTTATAAGCCGCAGACGCAAGAATGCGGTTGCGACCAAATTGCTGATACACTGACTCCAGATAGCTGGTGCCAATGGTGATATTGGTTTGCGGATCAAACAGCTGGCTCGGGCTGCTGTAGCCAGGGATGCCGAACAGATCCACCGTATGTTTCGCGGTGCGCGGCATGACCTGCATCAAACCTGCGGCCCCGACCGGCGACTGCGCTTTCGGGTTCCAGGCGCTCTCCTGGCGGGCTATCGCCATAGCATAGCTCGGCGTAATGCCTTTATCTTCGGTAGCACGGCGGAATTCCTGCGGCCAGGCCATAGGGAAACGTTCTTCAAGATGATCCCACAGTTTGCCAACAATGGTCGCCTGTACGCTCAGGTCGGCCCATTTCTGCTCAAAGGCATAGCGGGCCAGCGCTTCCTGCTCCGGGCGGCTGCGGCTGGCGACGAATGAGCTCCACTCGCTGCGCGCCAGATTATCCATATTCCAGTACATCAGTTCACGCACCCGGGCAATCTCCGGGCCACTCACCAGATCGGTGCGCGGTTTTGCCGCCACGGCGACCATCACCGGATAAGGCACCTGCAGTTTTTGCGCCGCCACCATCGGGTAGAAACCGCGTTCGTTCATCAGGCTCCGCAGTATCGCTTCCCCTTCGCTGCGTTTACCTTCATCGATCATTACACTGGCACGCCAGTAGCGCCATTCGTCCTTATTACGCGATTCTTCAGGCAGGCGTGCCAGCCAGGTTTTCAGCCCCTGACGATCACCCACGCCCAGCGCCATACGCACGCGGCGCTCAAGCAAGGCTGGCTGTTGGCTGCGCAGGATCACCTGATCGCGCCATTGGGTCTGCTCAAAGGTGGCATCATTACCCATCAACCGCCAGGCCACCTCTTCCTCCATTGCCAACTTCTCGCTTTCGCTCATTTTCTGCAGGCGGGCCAGCGTTGGGATCATGGCTCGAGCATTTTCTACGTCCTGACGAGCAAGACGGGCGAATACGATAGTGGTAGCCGAACGGGTAAAATCTGTCGGGCCGACGCTTCGGGCGAAGGCTTCCAGCGTGGCGGGATCGTTTTGCAACCGTACCAGCGCATCCCCCATGGTCTGATAATCGCTTGGCAGTTGGCGGTACAGGTAGTTCACCAGGCCGCTGTTGCCCTCTTTCAGCGCCAGCTTCATCCGCGCCAGCGTGTTCAACGGCGTTTGCTTACCGGCAGCCTGCCAGACGCTGAACAGCTTATCGCAGGAGCTTGGCAAGGTTTTACCGCTCATCCAGATATCATCGGCACCAGCCCAGGCCGCCTGCTGATCGCCGGTTGCCCACTTGGCGTAATAGAAATTACAGCGCGCCGCGACCGGTTTAGGCTCTTGCGGGCTGAAGGCCAGCAGGGTAGTCCAATCTTGACGGCTCGCCAGCTCGTTCACAAAACGGGCAGAGAGCGATTTTGCGGGTGGCAACGTAGGATGCAACCGCAAAAACTGCTGGACCTGAGCCGCACTGGCCGTGCTGAGATCCTGCGTCAACTGGCGATATTCCAGATAAGGATACAGGGGATAATCCTGCAGCGTTGGCATCAACTGCGCCACCACGTCCATCTGTTTACTGTCCCAGGCCTGCTTGATTTGCAGATAACGCTGGCGTTCGGCATCCAAGGAGTCTGCCAATGTTGCACCAGAAAATGCCGTCAGGCACAGGCCCACAGCCCACAACCGCCATTTGTCCACCTTGACCATACTTACTCTTTCCTCGCTGGGTTAGCTTGCCAGAACCGATCCACCCCGCTGCCGCGCCGCGTCAGCAGCCAACGGGCCAGTGGATCCTGCTCTACGAGTGTCTCACACCCACCGTGGGAAACCACGCCGGGAACAAAACCGTGCCGCCACCATGGGCTGGCATCAGGTATTAATCATAGACAGCAAAAACGCGTATCCATTCATTACTTTATAACAAGTTTATCGACGGAGATGAAAACCACGCTGTCAGACTATCGCATCAGGCAGAACAGCAAGACGACGTTTTGAAAAATCATGGGATTATGGGAAGTTTTTTCATCACACAATAACGCCGGTGTTCTATAGTTTTCTATGCAGACACGAGTTTTCTATACAAAAAATGACGTTACATAAACATTAATAGAGAAACATTTTCTCACTGATTAAAACAATTCCTATTACTTTGTTTTTATTATCTCAGATCAAAAACTCAAGTTTGCGATTATTTACTATCACGCGGCAGATAATTGGCCAGCAGCTAACTGAAAATTATTACCATTCACGTCTGTGTGACAGAAAAAAATGGAATATCAACCCGGCAAAAGGGCTGCCGACACAGATGGGGACTTAGATTCGAACGACTTTATGGAGAGGCACTCAATGCCAAAACATTCCCCCACTGAATACCAAGAGCCGCCCAAGCCGGAAAAAGCCTGGTATCAATACGATATTGAACAAACGCTTCAGCATTTGAACGGCCAGCAACAAGGCCTGAGCGAGCAGGAAGCCGCCGAGCGGCTGAAGAAGTTTGGCCCCAACGCCCTGCCGGAGCAGGCAGGCAAAAGCGCCTTTATGCGCTTTATTGCCCACTTTAATGATGTGCTGATTTATATTCTGCTGGCCGCCGCCTTCCTCAAAGGCATTATGGGACATTGGATTGATACGGTGGTTATTCTCGGCGTGGCCGTGATCAATGCCCTTATCGGCTTTGTGCAGGAAAACAGCGCAGAGAAATCGCTGAAAGGCATTAAGAATATGCTTTCCAGCCAAGCTATTGTGGTACGTGACGGAATTAACCACACCGTGAATGCGGAAGATTTGGTCCCGGGGGATATCGTATTATTGCGCCCTGGCGATAAAATTCCCGCCGACCTGCGGTTACTGGAATCTCACAACCTTCAGGTTGAAGAGGCCATCTTGACCGGCGAATCTACCGTGGTCTCGAAGCAAACCGACGCAATCCCTGATGAAGTGATGATTGGCGATCGCACCAATCTGTTGTTCTCCGGGACCACCATCAGCGCCGGGAATGCCAAGGGCGTGGTTATCGCAACTGGCGGCTATACCGAACTCGGCCACATCAGCGAGATGATCTCGACCGTCAAGACCCAGCGCACCCCGTTACTGCAACAGATGGACCGTCTGGGCAAAAATATCTTCATCCTGATCCTGGTGATGATGGTGTTGCTGTTCGTGTTTGCCTTCACGATGCGTGATATGCCGCTCGGTGAGCTGCTGGTAGCGCTGATCAGCCTGGCGGTGGCCTCGGTACCCGAAGGTCTGCCTGCCATCATTTCCATTATCCTGTCCTTGGGCGTGCAGTCGATGGCACGTAACCACGCGATTATCCGCAAACTGCCTACGGTAGAAACCCTGGGCTCGATGACGGTGATCTGCTCGGACAAGACCGGCACGCTGACCATGAACGAAATGACGGCAAAAAACGTCATCATGGCTGACCATGCCTACCGTGTCGAAGGGGAAAGCTATGAACCGGTTGGCGGCATTTTCTTTGCCGACAGTAACAAACCAGCGCAAGTTCAAGATATCCCACCGTTAGCGCAGTTCATTACCGCGATCACCCTGTGTAACGACAGCCAGGTAAAGCAGGATGACAGCGGCCGCTGGGCAATCACAGGCAGCCCGACGGAAGGCGCACTGAAAGTGCTGGCGATGAAGGCCGGGTTGGAGATCGGTGAAACTCGCCAACTGGCTAAAATCCCGTTCGACTCCAGTTACAAATATATGGCGGTACGTAGCCAGGTAGCAGGCAAGAATCAGGTGTTCCTTACCGGCGCACCGGACGTGCTGTTCTCACTGTGCGAATTCGAACTGACCGATTCTGGCATCAAGCCCTTCCGACGCGGCTACTGGGAAGCGGAGATGTCGCGCTTTGCCGAGCAAGGTTTACGTATGGTTGCCGCCGCCAGTAAAACTACGCCAGACGGCGAAGTGGAGCTGGATCATGGCGATATCCGCCAGCAGATGGTGTTTATCGGCATCGCTGGCGTGATGGACCCACCGCGTCCTGAAGCAGTTGCTGCTATCGCCGAATGCCAGCAAGCGGGGATCCGCGTGAAGATGATCACCGGCGACCACCAAAAAACGGCCATGGCCATCGGGGCTATGCTGGGTATTGGTAATAGCCAGGATTCCATCACCGGTTCCCAACTGGAACATATGGATGACCAGGCGTTGGCAGAAGCCGCCGTGCGCTACGATATCTTTGCCCGTACCAGCCCGGAACATAAGCTACGTCTGGTCAAAGCCTTGCAGGATAAAGGCGGAGTGGTGGGGATGACCGGCGACGGCGTCAACGATGCGCCAGCGTTGAAACAGGCCGACGTGGGAATCGCCATGGGGATCAAAGGCACTGAGGTCACTAAAGAAGCCGCCGATATGGTGCTGACCGATGATAACTTCGCCACCATCGCCAGCGCGGTAAAAGAAGGCCGCCGCGTTTACGACAACCTGAAGAAAACCATCCTGTTCGTGCTGCCGACCAACCTGGCACAGGGCCTGCTGATCATTATCGCCATTCTGGCCGGTGCCATGCTGCCGCTGACGCCCATCCAGATCCTGTGGATGAACATGGCCACCTCCACCACCCTGTCCTTCGGCCTGGCCTATGAACCTGCCGAAAAAGGGCTGATGCACCGTAAACCGAGGGTGCCGGGCAGCAATGTGTTGGATCTGCACGCTATCTGGCGCATTGGCTTCGTCGGCGTGCTGATCGCTATCAGCGCCTTCGCACTGGAAGCCTGGATGGCACCACGCGGCTACAGCAGCGAGCTGATCCGCACCGTGTTACTGCAAACCCTGGTCACCGCGCAGTGGGTTTACATGTTCAACTGCCGCACCGCAGACCGCTTCCCGCTCAACCGCCAGCTGTTCCTCAATAAGGGCCTGTGGTTGGTGAGTGGCGTACTGTTGCTGCTGCAGATGGCCATCATTTATCTGCCGTTTATGAACGCGCTGTTTGGCACCGCGCCGCTGCCGCTGTTCTATTGGGGAGTGACGCTGATGATAGCCATTGGGCTATTTCTTATCGTAGAAGTAGAAAAATGGGTGATTAACCGCATCAAAGCGAGCCGAAAAACGTTATTATAAGCGCGTAAGGAAACGCAACTTTCGCTAAAACGCCCGGCAAACTCTGCCGGGCGTTTTATAACGTTAAAAACTCCTAGGAAAAATCTCATAAAACCGAGCATAAAGCGCACAACAAACGGCTCTTATAATACAATTCGCCCCCAAGACGGTCAGGTTATGCTTTTTGGGTAGTGCGATTGATTGTACGTGGCAAAGTTTTACCCTTTTCGACTAGGCTCAATTATTTAGTATCAGACTGCCGCGCCACCAAGCCGGCCGTAAGCAGGAATGGCAAATGAAGATGTCGATACAGGCCAGAAAGTTGGCTGCCAGGACACAGGGTTTATGTAGCAACCCGGTCCGATCGCGTCACATGTTACCGATCCTGCTGCTGGCTATGTTGACGTTTCCCAGCTTGGCCGGGGCTGATACACAAGATCCCTACCAAAAACGTATTCATACCGTCACCACCGTGGTGGTAGGGATTATCAGCTATGCTCGCTGGCCTGCCAAACCTGATCCGATCCGCTTGTGCGTGACTGCGCCTGTGCAGTATGCCGAAGGTTTGTTCGACCCGGTATTGCTGACGGCACCGCAGCCAATCAAAACCCTGCGGATCGAGATAGATAATCCGCAGTTGGCAACTAGCTGCGATGTAGTGTATTTGGGCGACGTTAATGCCGCTCAGAAACAAGATTTTTTCCACCGGATTTCGGGTCACTCGATCCTCAGCATCAGCGAAAAGGATATGGAATGTGCTGTTGGCAGTGCCTTTTGTTTGCAAATCAGCAACGATCAGGCGGGTTTTAAAGTGAATCTGGACTCACTGGCGCGCAGTGGCGTGCGAGTTCACCCTAACGTGCTGCAGTTGGCGCGTAAAAAGGGGCCGCCGCAATGAAACTGTTAGGTCAAAAAGGTTCGGCTACCTCTCGCCCTACGCTGGGCCAAGTGCTGCAACGGATGAACCTGGGGCTGGCGCTGATCGCCGTCAGCGCCGCGGGGATCTTCCTGACGTTGTTAGCGCTGTTTGCCCTGCGAGCCTATGCCAACCATAACCTGCATCTGATTGCCCGCTCGATCAGCTATACCGCTGAAGCCGCCGTGGTGTTTGAAGACCGCCCCGCCGCTCGCGAAGCGTTGATGCTGATCGCTTCCAACGAAGAAGTGTCGGAGGCCAAGATCCTGGATATGCGGGGGATCGCCTTGGCCAATTGGAGCCACCCAGCGGATAGCCCATTGCATGGCTTGGAACAGATGGTGGCCCGCTGGATCTTGCCGGAAGCGGTGGTTTTGCCCATCGCCCGTGAAGGCAAACAGATCGGCCTGGTCTGGCTGACCGGCAACGGCAGCAGCCTGCTGAAATTCTTGCTGCGCGGCATGGTAGGCATGATTGCCTGCCTGATGCTCAGTACGTTGTGCGCCCTGGTGCTTTCCCGCAGAATGCTCAGAGGGATCGTGACCTCCTTGGACGATATTACCAACGTTGCCCATACGGTACGCCGCGATCGGACTTTCGAACTGCGGGTGCCTTCAGCACCGATTGCCGAACTGCACGAACTGAGCTGTGATTTTAACGGCCTGCTGGATGAAATCGAAGCCTGGCAACAGCACCTGCAACAAGAAAATGACGCATTAACCCACCAAGCCACCCACGACAGCCTGACCGGGTTGCCAAACCGGGCCTTCTTTGAAGCTCAGTTGGGCCGCGCGCTGTCAGAGCTCGAACCCGATGAAAAGCTGGCGGTACTGTTTATCGACGGCAATCGTTTCAAGGAGGTGAACGATAACCATGGCCATGCTGCCGGTGATACCGTCTTGATCACCATCGCAGAGCGCCTGCGTAGCAGATTGCGCAAGCACGATCTGGTCGCCCGGATGGGGGGCGATGAATTCGCCATCCTGCTGGCACCGCTCAAAGACACCAACGATGTGCTGCCGATTGCCGACATCATCATCGAGTGTATGCAACAACCCATTGTGTTACCCAACAAGGAAAGAGTGATCGCCGCACTGAGTATCGGCATCGCGTTTTACCCTGAACATGCCTCTACCACTCAGGAACTGCTCAACGAAGCGGATGACGCCATGTACCGGGCAAAACACCTGTCCCACGGAGGCTGGCGGTTAGCGATGCGCAAATAGCGCCAGCACCGAGCCTCAAACAACCATAAAGAGAAAAATCAATGTTACAGCAAAATTTTAAACGGTCTTATTCCCTACTGGCGTTAGTGTTTATCACCTTGCTCACACTGGCAGGCTGCCAGAGCAAACCACAGGGGCTGACGGCGGAACAGATCGCCTTACTGCAGGCGCAAGGGTTCAAACTGACCGATAACGGTTGGGAATTTGGCTTTTCCGACAAGGTGCTGTTCGGTAACAACGTCGGTAAATTGAGCCCGCAAAGTACCGAAATCGTCGAGAAGATGGGCAAGGCGCTGAAGAGCGTTGACATCGTGCAATTCCGCCTGGACGGCCATACCGATAACTACGGTGAGGACAGCTACAACGACCAGCTTTCACTGCGCCGTGCCAACGCCGTGGCCGATGTCCTGGCCGGTATCGGCATCCCGCGTGCCAATATAGAAACTCGTGGCATGGGTAAACGCCAACCGGTAGCCAGTAACGCCACCTCCAGCGGCCGCGCTGAAAACCGTCGCGTGGCGATCGTCGTCACCCCTTAAGAAACAGCAAAGTTCACCTAATGGTGGGCATTAGCGGTTATACTTGGCGATCGTCATAGGGGATCTGGGAACCGGTGCTGAAACGGGCTACACTCAGGCCGCCAGACAACCTATAAAAACTGATAGAGAGGCTCGGAGCAACGTGGCTCAATACGTCTATACCATGCACCGCGTCGGCAAAGTGGTTCCGCCGAAGCGTCATATTCTGAAAAACATTTCCCTGAGTTTCTTCCCTGGGGCCAAAATTGGCGTACTGGGCCTTAACGGTTCCGGTAAGTCTACCCTGCTGCGCATTATGGCCGGCATCGATACTGATATCGAAGGGGAAGCTCGCCCGCAACCGGGCATCAAGATCGGCTATCTGCCGCAGGAACCGCAGCTCAATATGGAGCACAGCGTTCGCGAATCGGTTGAAGAAGCGATGGCAGAAGTGGTCGGTGCCCTTAAGCGCCTTGATGAAGTGTACGCACTGTACGCTGAAGAAGGGGCCGACTTCGACAAGCTGGCCGCTGAACAGGGCCGTCTGGAAGAGATCATTCAGGCTCACGATGGTCACAACCTCAACACCCAGTTGGAGCGTGCCGCCGATGCACTGCGCCTGCCGGAGTGGGATGCAAAAATCGCCAACCTGTCCGGTGGTGAGCGCCGCCGCGTAGCGCTGTGCCGCCTGCTGCTGGAAAAGCCAGACATGCTGTTGCTGGACGAACCGACCAACCACCTGGATGCCGAATCCGTGGCTTGGCTGGAACGCTTCCTGCACGACTTCGAAGGCACCGTGGTGGCGATCACCCACGACCGTTACTTCCTCGATAACGTGGCTGGCTGGATCCTGGAGCTGGACCGTGGCGAAGGTATCCCGTGGGAAGGTAACTACTCTTCCTGGCTGGAGCAGAAAGACGCTCGTCTGGCACAAGAAGCCTCAACCGAAGCCGCTCGCCGCAAGTCGATCGAGAAAGAGCTGGAGTGGGTACGTCAGGGTGCCAAAGGCCGTCAGTCCAAGGGCAAAGCCCGTCTGGCACGCTTTGAAGAGCTTAACAGCACCGAATACCAGAAACGTAACGAAACCAACGAACTGTTTATCCCACCTGGCACTCGCCTGGGCGATAAAGTGGTTGAAGTTAACAATCTGCGTAAATCCTACGGCGACCGCCTGCTGATCGAAGATCTCACCTTCGCGGTACCTAAGGGGGCTATCGTTGGCATCATCGGCCCGAACGGCGCGGGTAAATCCACGCTGTTCCGTATGATGTCCGGCCAGGAACAGCCTGACTCCGGCAGCATCGTGCTGGGTGATACCGTCAAGCTGGCTTCGGTCGATCAGTTCCGCGACAGCATGGATAACTCCAAAACCGTGTGGGAAGAAGTTTCCGGCGGCCAGGACATCATGCGCGTGGGCAACACCGAAATGCCAAGCCGTGCCTACGTTGGACGCTTTAACTTCAAGGGCGTCGATCAGGGCAAACGCGTGGGCGAATTGTCCGGTGGTGAGCGTGGCCGTCTGCATCTGGCCAAGCTGCTGCAGGTTGGCGGCAACGTGCTGCTGCTCGACGAACCTACCAACGACCTGGATATCGAAACCCTGCGCGCGTTAGAAAACGCCCTGCTGGAGTTCCCTGGCTGTGCGATGGTGATCTCGCACGACCGTTGGTTCCTCGACCGTATTGCCACCCACATTCTGGACTATCAGGATGAAGGCAAGGTGGAGTTCTTCGAAGGCAACTTTACCGAATACGAAGAGTACAAAAAGCGTACTCTGGGTGCCGAAGCGCTGGAACCTCGCCGTATCAAGTACAAGAAAGTCACCAAGTAACATCAGGTTGGCTATCTCTCTCAAGCCCGCATTTTGCGGGCTTTTTGTTATCCCCAATCCAGTGCCTGCGCATAATCCACAAAGACCGGATGCTGGATCACCACATCGATAAAGCAGGCCAGCGCCGGAGAATTAAGCTTGCGGCTCGGGTAAACCAGATACAGTTCATTGCCTTCAGCCTGCCACTGCGGCAACACTTCCACCAATTGCTTTTGTGCGACCACTTCGCGGCTGAGAAACGCGGGCAGCAGCGTAATACCCGCCCCCAAAATGGCACATTCGCGCGCATATAACAGATTATCGGTGGTATGCCGCAGCGGCAATTGCCAACGGTAGTACTCTTCACCCCGGCGCAATATCCAGGCAGGCCAGGCGCGGTGAGCGATGCAAAGATGCTGCTGCAACTGCTGCGGATGCAGCAATGGCGGGTGTTGGGCCAGATACTCCGGTGCAGCCAACAAATAACGGGGAGCATGCCCCAGACGACGGCCAATCAACGAAGAATCCTGCGGCCTGCCGGTACGCAATGCCGCATCAAAGCCCTCCTGCACCATATCCACCATGGCATCCGATACTGACACTTCCAACGAGACATCCGGATATTGGCGCTGGAAATCTGCCGCCAGACGCGGAAGCAACGTCGCCCCCAGCCCGGCTGGCGTGGAGATGCGTAGACGGCCACTGGGGTTATCGCGTAAGCGCTGCAACGCCAGATCGGCCCGTTCGGCAGCAGAGAGCATCTCCTGGCAATGTTCAAGATAGCGCTCACCGGCAAAGGTCAAATTTAACTGCCGGGTGGTACGGTTGAGCAAGCGCAGGCCAAGCTTCAGCTCCAACTGGCTGACACGCTGGCTGACGCTGGATTTAGGCAGACCGGCACGTTTGGCTGCCGCAGTAAAACTGCCGCACTCTGCCACCAGCGCAAACAACGCCATATCCTGCAACTGCTTGAACATAATTGTTCACCTCAGACGAACACTTAGTTAGTTATTGTCCATCTTATCACTCTACTCCTCAGGGTCTACACTGGGACTATTCATGCGAAGGAGCACAATTATGTTAATCAAAGCCATTGCCGTCGATCCGAAAAATCCAGCCGGTTTTATCGAGATCGCTCCAGAAAAACCCGCACCGGGTCAATACGATCTGCTGGTGGAAGTGAAAGCCGTTTCCGTCAACCCGGTCGATACCAAGGTTCATGCTGGCCTGCAAAAGAATGGTTTGCAGCAGCCACGCATTCTCGGCTGGGATGCCAGCGGCGTGGTGCTCGAAGTGGGCAGCAGCGTCAGCGGGTTCAAACCCGGCGATGAGGTGTGGTATGCCGGGGATATTACCCGTCCAGGCAGCAACAGCACCCATCAGCTGATTGACTCACGTATCGTGGCACATAAACCGGCCAGCCTGGACTGGGCACAAGCCGCCGCGATGCCGCTGACCGCGCTCACCGCGTGGGAAGCCCTGTTTGAACACCTGAATATTCAGCATGCGGCTGCCGGTAAAACGCTGTTGATCATCGGCGGTGCCGGTGGCGTGGGCTCGCTGGCGATCCCCCTGGCGGCAC
Organism: Serratia sp. T13T92; assembly: GCF_047530105.1. NCBI lineage: Bacteria > Pseudomonadati > Pseudomonadota > Gammaproteobacteria > Enterobacterales > Yersiniaceae > Serratia > Serratia sp. T13T92. The sequence continues at coordinate 264,414 of NZ_JBLJAK010000002.1, forward strand.
AGCGTAGCAAGGTGAAAGTCATCGCTACGGCCTCTCGCCCGGAATCAGCTGCATGGTGCCGCGAACGGGGTGCTGAACTGGTGGTGGATTACCGCGACCTGAAAGGCAACCTGGCTAAAGAAGGGATTGAGAGCGTGGATTATATCCTGTGCTTGAACGATACCGACGGCCACTGGCAAGCCATCAGCGATCTGGTCGCCCCGCTCGGCCATATCTGCACCATCGTCGAGAACAGCCAACCACTGGATCAAAATGCGCTGAAGCTGAAAAGCGCGGCGCTGCATTGGGAATTTATGTTCACCCGCAGCATGTTCACCACGCCGGATATTGCCCAGCAGGGAGAGATCCTCAAGCAGGTGGCGCAGTTGATTGATGCAGGCAAGCTGACCACCACGCTGAGTGAAACGCTACAGGGCCTGACGGTGGGCACGTTGACCGCCGCGCACGCCAAGCTGTTGGATGGGCATATGCAGGGCAAGCTGGTGATAACTTACTAAGTTAGTAGGAGTATCGATTTATCAGGTATTAATAAATTTCTATATACATGATACTTAAGCGATATCCCCTCACCCCACCCCTCTCCCACAGGGAGAGGGAGCTATTAGCCCCCGCTCTTTTGGAAGTAAAAAAATCATATCAGCAAATTCGATCGTCCCCTCGTCCAAGATGAGGGGCACAACATTAACCAGTCTAAAACTTCACCAAGCGGCTGGCGTCCGCCGCTAGCAGTTGCTGCACCAACTCGACACAGCGCAAGAAGCGCTCCTCGTAATCGCTCGACTCTACGTGAACATATTCGATGTTATTGGCGTGCAGCATCTCTTCCAACAAATACTGAAACGCCTTGCGATCGACCGGGCTACCCAAGCTACGCAATCCGTCGGCCACCCAAGGGGTATTGTTCTCCAGCAGGATCACCAGATCGAAACGGTATTCGTCGATCAACGCCTGAACGAACGGATGCTCCCGCCCTTCATACTTTTTACAGAACGCCTGCGTGGTGACAAAGTCGGTGTCGATAAACGCCACTTTATTGGCGTATTTCACCGCAAAATCCACGTACTGGGCCTGCCCAAGCGCGATCTTGTCATAATCGGAATACTGCAACGCCATCTCGTCACCCCCGAGATGGGAGAAGACGTAGTCACGGCCATATTCCCAGGCGCTGGTGGTGTTGAAGATGTTCGCCAGCTTATTGACCAGCGTTGACTTACCGCTGGACTCACCGCCCAGGATCGCCACCGTGCGCACAAAGAACGGCTTCACTTCGGTCGGAATGTAGTCCCAATAGCGGAACGGATCCTGACGGATTTGGCTGCCGCTGATATTCATAAAGGAGCGTTCCGGATCCACCAGGATGGTTTCAATCCCCAGATGTTCGCGGTAACGGGGGGCATCCAACTCCTCACTGGAATAGATAAAGCTCGGGACGATGCCCTTTTGCTCCATAAAGCTCTTCATGCCGTTACTCCACACGTCCCAGCCGTGCGGGTAAGGCTCGATGCCCTTCTCGTCGAAAGAGTGAATATGGATATTTTTCTGGTATTTAAAGGTCTGCAACAGCCAGCGCAGACGATCGCTGACTGTCGGCTGCTGTGACATGGAGCTGTTCTCGAACAGCAACAGATCGCGCGGCTCATCGTGGCACAGGATCACATGCAGCTCGTCAACCTGGCTACAGGCGCGCTGGATCAGATAGATATGGCCGGTATGTAGCGGGTAAAATTTACCAAACACCACGCCGACTTTCTTCTCACGGCGCGGGAATTCCAGCCCCAGGAAACGGTGCAGGGCTTCCAGCTTCTGCGCACTCGGGCTTTTGATTTTGTCGTTCAACAGCTGGCTGAGGTAGCCTTTGGTCATGCTACTGGCATCAGCCACCTGCTGTAAGGTACATCCCTGTTGCTTAATCGCTGCCTTGAGGTAATCGAACTGCCGCATAAACCCTCCCGTTTATTATGCTAAACAAAATAGCATATTCCGCGCAGCGGGCGGCAATTAATAAAACTGTTCCAGCACGTCCAGCGCATCCGCCAGCTTCTTGACGCCGAACACCTGCATATTGGCCGGTGGTTTCTTCGGCACGTTGGCATGTGGCACGATCGCCCGCTTGAAACCGTGTTTGGCCGCTTCGGAAATGCGCTCCTGGCCGCTAGGCACCGGGCGGATTTCCCCTGCCAGCCCCACTTCGCCAAACACCACCAGATCGTTAGGCAATGGACGGTCGCGTAGGCTGGAGACCAACGCCAACAGCAACGCCAGATCGGCACTGGTTTCGCTAACCTTGACGCCACCCACCACGTTGACAAAAACGTCTTGGTCGGACATCTGCAAGCCACCGTGACGATGCAGCACCGCCAGCAGGATCGCCAAACGATTCTGTTCCAGGCCCACGGCAACGCGGCGTGGGTTAGACATCATTGAGTGATCCACCAGCGCCTGGATCTCGACCAACAGCGGCCTGGTGCCTTCCCAGACCACCATCACCGAACTGCCGGAAGTCACTTCATCACCCCGGCTGAGGAAGATGGCGGAAGGGTTACTCACCTCACGCAGCCCCTGCTCGGTCATGGCGAACACGCCCAGCTCGTTGACCGCACCAAAACGGTTTTTATGGCTGCGCAGCGTACGGAAACGGGAATCGGCATCGCCATCCAGCAACACGGAACAGTCGATACAGTGTTCGAGGACTTTCGGCCCGGCCAGTGAACCATCTTTAGTAACGTGGCCAACCATCACGATCGCCACGCCACGAGTTTTGGCAAAGCGGGTGAGATAGGCCGCCGTTTCCCGCACCTGCGCCACGCTGCCTGGCGATGACTGGATATCCGCCATATGCATGACCTGGATCGAGTCGATCACCATCAGCCGCGGCTGCTCCTGCTCGGCGATCAGGCAGATCTGCTCGATGCTGGTTTCCGACAGCATGTTCAGGCCGCCAGTGGGCAATCCAAGACGATGGGCTCGCATCGCGACCTGTTGCAGCGACTCTTCACCCGTGACGTACAGGGTTTTCATCTGCTCGGCGAGTTTGCACAGCACCTGCAACAGCAGCGTACTTTTCCCCGCGCCGGGGTTGCCGCCAATCAGGATCGCACTGCCCGGCACCACGCCGCCGCCCAGTACGCGGTCAAACTCCAGAAAGCCGGTAGAGAAACGCGGCAACTCTTGCAGACTGATGTCCGAAAGCTTCTGCACCTTGCTGATACCGGCATCGCCCGCATAGCCGCTTAAACGCTCGCTACGGGCAGCGGAAGAGGAGACTGAAGCCAGGCGCACTTCTGTAATGGTGTTCCAGGCCTGACAGGCGCTGCATTGCCCCTGCCAGCGAGGATAGTCAGCGCCGCATTCATTACAGACAAACGCCCGTTTTACTGCTTTTGCCACAACTTACCTCACATCGTGTTTCAAACTGCCACAGAGCACACAGAGCACTCCCAGCAGATCGGCATGGCGGATCGAGACCTGCGCCTTCTCATAGACCTTAGGCTTCGCGTGATAGGCAATACCCAGCCCCGCCACCTGCATCATTTTCAAATCGTTGGCACCGTCGCCGATCGCCACGGTTTGCTGCGGTGGGATCCCCAGCTTCTCTGCCAGCGACACCAAAGTATCAGCCTTGAATTGCGCATCCACGATCGGCCCCAGCACCTCACCGGTCAGCTTACCGTCGCGGATCTCCAGCTCATTGGCGGCTACGGCCACCAGCTTGAGCTTGTCACGCAGGTATTCGGCATAATAGGTAAAGCCGCCGGAGGCAATGGCGACGTGCCAGTCCAGCGCCTGCAGCTTGCGCACCAGGCTGGTCAACCCAGGCATCAACGGCAATTCGTCACGCACCTGTTTGAGGATATTGGCATCGGCCCCTTTCAGCGTACCCACGCGTTGGCGCAGGCTGGCGGTAAAATCGAGTTCGCCGCGCATCGCGCGTTCGGTCACTTCACTGACCTGCTCGCCTACCCCGGCCAACTTGGCGATTTCGTCGATGCACTCAATCTGGATCGCCGTCGAGTCCATATCCATCACCAACAGGCCCGGCTTGCGCAGGTTAGGGATTTTGCCCAGTGGGGCAACGTCTAGCCCGTTTTCGTTCGCCAACAGTTTGGCGCGCGCAGATAGCGTCCCCGCCAGGCGAACCACCTGATAATCTTCCACCGCCCAGGCCGTCACGATCACCATCGCGGCCCCTAGCTTGCGCTGGAACTGAGTAATACGCTCTTTATCCAGTTCTCTGCCATATAGTAGCCAACCGGTGTGGCCCGCCCGATAGTCCAGCGGCATGACTTCGTCACCGCTCAACGAAAGGGGCAACCCCGGCCATTGAGAGATCTCTGCGGGGAGATCGCAATAGGTCAGACTATTTGGCATCCTTAACTCCTGAATAACACTGCATGATAAAACGACGCATCAAGCTATCCTATCGCCATTGCTTCTGGCAACATATTACCCTATGAATCTCTAGTTGGCCGCTCTAGCGCATCCATGCGCTCGCGGTATTGGTACATCCCGGTACCGCACAGCCAGGTGGTCAATCGTGACTCCCGGATGACCGCCCTAAAGGAAGCCTAATGGCTAAAGCTAAACTGAAATTCCGCCTGCATCGCACCGCTATTATCCTGATTTGCCTGGCGTTGCTGGTGCTGTTGATGCAAGGTGCCTCCTATTTTAGCCTGAGCCACCAAATGGCGCGATCGGAACAGGTGGAAGAATTGGCACAAACCTTGACCAAGCAGGTGGCTTTTAGCCTGACTCCGCTGATGGATGGCGACAGCGACATAGACAATCAGCAGGTTGAGCGCATTCTCACGCAGCTGACCGATCACAGCCGTATTCTGGACGCCAGCGTCTACCAATTGGACGGCACCCTGATCGCCCATTCCGGCGAGCAGATTAGCGTGCGCGATCGCCTGGCGCTGGATGGCAAACGTGCAGGCAGCTACTTCAACCACCAGCTCGTCGAGTCAATCCAGGGCAAAGATGGCCCGCTGGGCTTTATCCGCGTAACGCTGGATACTCACGTGCTGGCCACCGAATCCAAACAGGTGGATAACACCACCAACCTGCTGCGCCTGATGATCCTGCTGGCGCTGGCCATCGGCATTATTCTGGCCCGTACCCTGCTGCAAGGCCGCCGCAGCCGCTGGCAGCAGTCGCCATACCTGCTAACCGCCAACACACCGCTGGCAGAAGGTAACACGGTAGACGATGGTGATGACGAGAAACCGGCAGAGCAGGAAGAGACAAAGAAAGATTAAGCCAAGCGCTGAATACGATCGTTCAGCGCCTGAAGCTGTACCAGCATTTGAGCAGCAATGGCCCGGAACGATTCGCTGATTTGCGGATGTTGTGCCGTACGCTGCCAGAATTCAACCGCCATCAACTCGGCCTGCCGCCAAATGGGGCCGTTGACCTCATTGCCCAATCTGATTTCCACCGCTGTTTCTCGCATATTACCGCTATTGACAGGGGCAAACGCCATCGGCAACATGTCATACAACGGAGCCAATACCATCGGCCACTGCTCCGTAAGCAGGAACGATAGATTCCCCTGGTGCATATCGCTATTGGCGATCAGCCTGCCAAATGCCCAATACAGACCGATTGTTTTCCAGGTTTGATGATCGATGATCCCCTGCTGCAATAGCTTTTCCGCTGCGGTGACCCAGTTAGCCCCGCCGCTGCCGCTAAACTCGGCATCCAACGCCTCCAGTGAAACCAGAGCGACTCGCCCATGTTCACCAATACGGTCAAATCGTTCGATCTCCAAAAAACACTGTTGGTTATCGCCAAACAGCACCTTTGTCGGTGCGGAACACAATCCGGCCTCTGCAACCACTTGCAATGCCAATGACTCAGCGATCAGCAAATCGCTCCAGCGTTGCGCAATGGAGTTGTCCGGTACCGCACTGAACTTCACCAGCACATGACTACGGCGATTTCCCGACAGTTCGGCATAGGCAGTAAACTTGGGCTGCTCGCCACCTGCAGAAGAACCAATCAGTTCCCCCGCTAATGCGCGCGCAGACAGCGTAGCGTAATACTTGGCCTTGCCCGCCATCGGTACCGGGATTTCAGCCGCGCGCGTTAACCAACGCTGATAACTCTCTGCGCCCGGCAACAGATCGCCACTCATATCCTCACCATAATGACAAAGCGCTACCAGGCGCTGTTCTTCATTCCATTGCAGAACGTCTTCCGGCAACTTTAGCTGCCGTGCAACAGCTTTCCCCCAGGCGCGGCCAAGAAAACCTACCGGGCGCAGATCGTTCAGATACCAAGGCAAACCATCATACAACTGCCACTCACCGCTTTGTTCATCGAACACCGCGCAGCTGTCTGCCGGATATAGGGAATAGAGCGTGGCAAACAGATGCGCCTTACCCAGCTTATCGATTTGATACAGTGGGAAATACGACTCACCAGCCACCTCCCGCCTGAGCGCATAACGCGTGGATCTGCCTTTGTCGATGACCAGAACCGATCTTGCCAAATCGCGGATACGGCGCGACAGCGTGGGTTGGCTGATCCCCAATGCGGTAGTCAGTTCCCGGGAAGAAGCGGGTCCATTACGCAGAATTTTTTCGACTGTGCTCATCGCTGAATAGATTAGTGAATAGATAGATGAATAGAGTAATAGCGCTAATTAGCGGAAAGGTAAAGAATTAGCTAGAAAGGTTGGTATAAGGGTGAATAGATAAAATGGGGCGCAGCGTGCTGCGCCCGCGAGGTCATTACGCTTTGTCGCCCAGCAGGACAGATTCCAGCGCGATAACGATCATCTCGTTAAAGGTGGTCTGACGCTCGGCAGCGGTGGTCTGCTCGTGACGCAGGATATGGTCGGAAACGGTGCAAATGGTCAACGCCGTGCTACCGAACTCTTCATACAGCTCTGCGGCTACGCCGTAAATACCTGCCGCTTCCATCTCTACGCCCAGGATGCCGTACTTCTTCATCACCTGGAACATATCCGGATCTGGTGTGTAGAACAGATCGGCGGAGAAGATGTTACCCACGCGTGCAGGGATGCCCTGAGCAGCCGCAGCATCTACCGCATTACGCACCATGTCAAAATCCGCAATGGCCGCATAGTCGTGGCCTTTGAAGCGCATACGGTTAACCTGGGAATCGGTACAAGCCCCCATGCCGATCACCACATCACGCAGTTTGACGTCATCACGCACCGCGCCACAAGAGCCGACACGGATGATTTTCTTCACGCCAAACTCGGCAATCAGTTCACGCGCATAGATAGAGCAGGATGGGATGCCCATGCCGTGGCCCATTACCGAGATTTTACGACCTTTGTAGGTGCCGGTGAAACCCAACATGCCACGCACGTTGTTCACTTCCACAGCGCCTTCCAGGAAGGTTTCTGCGATATATTTTGCCCGCAGCGGATCCCCCGGCATCAGCACTACGTCAGCGAAATCACCCATCTCAGCATTAATATGTGGCGTTGCCATATTCACTTCCCTCAATTCATGGAAAAAAAGACGCTGGCGTGAAGGCCAGCGTCATTAAAAGCGGTATTAAAGCATGGATTTGCCGTAATCCATCGGCGACACGCCAAAATAGCTGGCGACGGTCTGGCCGATGTCGGCGAAGGTTTCGCGATGCCCCAGCGAGCCTGGTTTGACTTTCGGGCCATAGACCAGAACCGGGATATGCTCACGGGTGTGGTCGGTGCCTGGCCAGGTCGGGTCGCAGCCGTGGTCAGCGGTGAAGATGATGATGTCATCCCCTTTCACCAGCTTCAGCAGCTCTGGCAGGCGGCGGTCGAACAGCTCCAGCGCGGCAGCATAGCCAGCCACGTCACGGCGGTGGCCGTAGGAGGAGTCGAAATCAACAAAGTTGGTGAACACGATGGTGTTGTCACCGGCTTTTTCCATCTCGACCAGAGTGGCGTCGAACAGGGCGTCGATCCCGGTAGCTTTCACCTTCTTGGTGATCCCCACGTTGGCATAGATATCGGCAATCTTACCGATGGAAACCACTTCGCCACCCTTCTCATCAACCAGCTTTTTCAGCACGGTTGGAGCCGGGGGTTCCACGGCCAGATCGTGACGGTTACCGGTACGCTGGAACTCACCCGGCTTATTACCCAGGAACGGACGGGCAATCACACGGCCGATGTTGTAGCCACCTTCGGTCAACTCTTCACGAGCGATCTCACACAGCTCGTACAGGCGATCCAGGCCGAAAGTCTCTTCATGGCAGGCAATCTGGAACACCGAGTCCGCAGAGGTGTAGAAAATCGGCTTGCCGGTTTTCATATGCTCTTCGCCCAGTTGATCCAGGATCACGGTACCGGATGAATGGCAGTTACCGAGGTAGCCCGGCAGGTTGGCACGCGCCACCAGCTTGTCCAGCAGTTCCTGCGGGAAGCTGTTGTGCTCGTCTGAGAAGTAGCCCCAGTCGAACAAGACTGGCACACCAGCAATTTCCCAGTGGCCTGATGGCGTATCTTTACCGGAGGAAAGCTCGCTGGCATGGGCGTAAGCACCAATGATTTCAGCGTCTTTATCCAACCCTTCCGGGAACTTGCCGGTCGATTCTTCCGCCGCTTTGCCCAGGCCCAGACGGCTCAGGTTTGGCAGGGTCAGCGGGCCGCTACGGCCCACGTTGGCTTCGCCACGCGCACAGGCAGCAGCAATATGGCCAAGGGTATCGGAACCTTCATCGCCAAAGCTTTTGGCATCTTCACTCGCGCCAATGCCGAATGAGTCTAATACCATAATAAACGTACGTTTCATCATACTCTCCTGCGTATTCACGCTGATACCCTGCGTCTTTCAAGCTACAGCGTTGTTGGCTGCGGGCGCTCACTCCAGTCACTTACTTTAGTAAGCTCCTGGGGATTCACGCACTTGCCGCCTAGCTGTAGCTCGAAATCCATTGGGTATAAACAGTCACAAAATTCAAAACTGCCATTGAACGTTTAAAAAATGTTATTGAGAGATGCGTTTGTAAACCACTGGCGTGACTTCTGGCGCTTTGTCGCCCAGAGCCATCGCGCTGCGTACCGCATCCGCCGCCTGCTGCCAGCTCTCTTCGTCGTTGGCATGGATCACCGCCAATGGACGCTGGGTATCGACAGTGTCGCCCAGGCGGGCCACATCGGTCAGGCCCACGCTGTAGTCGATGCTGTCGGTCGCGCGACGACGGCCACCGCCCAGTGACACCACAGCCATACCCAGTGCACGGGTATCCATCGCAGTAATGATACCTGGTTTCTCGGCATAAACCGGCTTGGTTAACGTCGCGGCTGGCAGATAGTTGTCGTAACGCTCGATAAAATCGCTTGGGCCTTTCTGCGCCGCCACCATGCGACCAAAGATTTCCGCCGCTTTGCCGTTATCCAGCACCGCCTGCAGTTTGGCACGCGCATCAGCATCGTCGGTGGCCAGGCCGCCAGACAGCAGCATTTCCACGCTCAACGCCATGGTCACTTCCAGCAGACGCGGATTGCGATATTCCCCGGTCAGGAAGCGTACCGCTTCACGCACTTCGACCGCATTACCAGCGCTGGAAGCCAGCACCTGGTTCATATCAGTCAGCAGCGCGGTAGTCTTGCAACCGGCACCATTCGCAACGCCCACGATCGCCTGCGCCAGATCGTCAGAAAGCTGGTAGGTCGGCATAAAGGCACCGCTGCCAACTTTCACGTCCATAACCAACGCATCGAGCCCTTCGGCCAGTTTCTTCGCCAGAATAGAGCCGGTGATCAGCGGAATGGAGTCGACGGTGGCAGTGATATCACGCGTCGCGTAGAAACGCTTGTCTGCCGGAGCCAGTGAACTGGTCTGGCCGATAATCGCCACGCCAACGTCTTTGATGATCTTACGGAACGCGTTGTCATCAGGGAAAATATCAAAGCCAGGGATCGCTTCCAGCTTGTCCAGCGTACCGCCAGTGTGGCCCAGGCCACGGCCTGAAATCATCGGCACGTAGCCGCCACAGGCTGCCACCATCGGGCCAAGCATCAGCGAAGTCACGTCGCCCACGCCACCGGTGGAGTGTTTATCCACAATCGGGCCGTTCAGCGACAGGCTTTTCCAGTCCAGTACCGTGCCGGAATCACGCATTGCCATGGTCAGCGCAACGCGCTCAGGCATGGTCATGTCGTGGAAATAGATGGTCATCGCCAGCGCGGCAATCTGCCCTTCTGACACTACGTTGTCACGAATGCCATTAATGAAGAAGCGGATCTCGGCTTCGCTCAACGGTTGCCCGTCACGTTTTTTACGGATTATTTCTTGTGCCAAGAACAAAGTAGCCCCCTGTTTTAGCTAAATAGAGTCATTCGATACGCCTGCGCGCTGCGTTAACGGGGCCGCTTGGCAGCCCCAACGCAACAAGACGTGAGAGAAAATCAGTAACCGTTACCAGCGGCTTGGGTGCTATGCCCCAGCGTGGTCAGCAGGCTGGCTAACAGGCTCGACGCGCCAAAGCGGAAGTGGCGCGCATCGGCCCAGTCTTCGCCCAGCAGACGCCCGGCAAGTTGCAGATACTGTTGAGCATCTTCTGCGGTACGCACGCCACCGGCTGGCTTGAAGCCAACGGTTTTGCCTACGCCCATATCACGGATCACGGTCATCATCAGCTCAGCGCTTTCCAGCGTGGCGTTGACCGGCACTTTACCGGTAGAGGTCTTGATAAAATCAGCCCCGGCCTTGATGGAGATCTCGGAGGCTTTACGGATCAGTTCCGCCTGCTTCAGCTCACCGGTTTCGATGATCACTTTCAGCAGCACGTTGGCAGCGGCGCAGGCCTGCTTGCACTGTTTGACCAGCTCAAACCCGACTTCCTCGTTACCGGCCATCAGGGCACGGTAAGGGAATACCACGTCAACTTCATCGGCACCGTAGGCGATGGCCGCACGGGTTTCTGCCACGGCGATGTCGATATCATCATTGCCATGCGGGAAGTTGGTGACGGTGGCGATACGGATATCTGGCGTCCCCTGCTCACGCAGCGTTTTGCGGGCAATCGGGATAAAACGCGGATAGATACAGATGGCGGCAGTATGGCCTGCCGGGCTGTTCGCCTGACGACACAACGCGATCACTTTCTCGTCGGTGTCATCTTCGTTCAGCGTAGTTAAATCCATCAGGTTCAGCGCACGTTGCGCTGCTGCGGTTAATTCGGTCATAAAACTCTCCAACTGAGCATTCTGATGTTGGCGAGCGGACTTGGTTCCTTGAAGATAGCGCGCGGGATAGTCTTCCCACGCCAGCAACTGAGATCCTTCTCACCGCACATAGCCCTTCGATTTTCGAATAGCCAGCCATCGCTATTTCAACACGATCACTCTGGCATATTTGTGTTCTGATTCACACTACACAGGATAGCACTGTAACAGGACTGAATTATATGTGAAGATCATCACAAAATAACGCGATATTGTTCACAAATTCACTAAAGAGACGGCGGTCATCAGGCGAATGCCCTTTTTGCAGGCAACCAGGCCCCCTTCAGGAGCCTGGTTGTTGATACCAAGTATAGCTTACAACGCCAGGAAGAATCCGGCGATGGTGGCGCTCATCAGGTTAGATAAGGTACCGGCTGCCACCGCTTTCAACCCGAAGCGGGCAATATCGTGACGACGGCCTGGTGCCATGCTGCCTAGACCACCCAGCAGGATAGCTACGGAAGAGAGGTTGGCAAACCCGCACAGCGCAAAGGAGATAATCGCCTTGGTGTGCTGTGACAGCACCTGTAGCCCCTCAGCGGCCACCACGTCATCCGGACGCAGGTAAGCCCCAAAGTTCATGTAGGCCACGAATTCGTTAACGATCACCTTCTGGCCGATAAACGAACCCGCCACCATCGCCTCACTCCAAGGTACACCAATCAGGAAGGCGATTGGTGAGAACACCCAGCCCAGGATCAGCTCCAGTGACAGTTGCGGGAAATCGAACCAGCCACCAATACCGCCAAGAATACCGTTTAGCAGCGCGATCAGAGCGATAAATGCCAACAGCATCGCCCCCACGTTCAGCGCCAACTGCATACCGGATGCCGCACCAGAGGCAGCAGCGTCGATGACGTTGGCCGGGCGCTCGTCTTCGGCGATCAGCTTCATCGCATCGGCTCGGTCTTGGGTATTTTCAGTTTCCGGCACCATCAGTTTGGCAAATAACAACCCACCCGGTGCAGCCATAAAGGAAGCGGCGATCAGGTATTCCAACGGTACGCCCATCTGGGCATAGCCCGCCAACACGGAACCGGCTACCGAAGCCAGGCCGCCGCACATCACGGCAAACAGCTCCGACTGGGTCATGGTGGCGATATAAGGGCGCACCACCAGCGGCGCTTCGGTCTGCCCCACAAAAATATTGGCCGTGGCTGACAGCGATTCGGTCCGCGAAGTACCCAACAGCTTATGCAAACCACCGCCTAGGAGCTTAATCACCACCTGCATGATGCCCAGGTAATAGAGCACCGCAATCAGCGAGGAGAAGAACACAATCACCGGTAACACACGCAGGGCGAACACGAAGCCGCCACCGCCGAACACTTCAAACATTTTGTCGGAAACCAGACCACCAAAGATGAAAGAGATGCCCTCGTTACCGTAAGCGATGACGTTTGCCACCCCTTCCGACATGCCACCAAGAATACGTCGCCCGATCGGGACATAGAGCACCAGCGCGCCAATGCCAATCTGGATGATAAACGCGCCGAGTACGGTACGCAGTTTAATAGCGCGCCGGTTGCTGGAAAGCAGCACCGCAATGGCGATCAAGACCACCATACCGACCAGGCTCATGAAGAGTTGCATACGAGTATGTCCCTGTTGCGAAGAAGAAATGCCCCCGGCCCGCTGGAAGAAGCGGGTTGCCCAAGGGCGATAATGGGACGCAATTATACTGAGCGAGGCGGGATGAGACTCGTTTTATGTCACAAATATATACAAGTGGAAGTAACTGAAAATCACACAATGTGATTCAAGTCACATTTAAAGTGAGAGGTACGGATCCAACGCAAACAGGGATTGGCTATTTTGTTGTAGCTGTTCGGCAATGTCGTCGGTAGATTCAGGCCGCAGTTGGCAAAGTACCTGAAACACCTCCGCAGCCCGTTCTGGCCGGTTCGGCTGCCCTTGATAGCCCGCCAACGGCATGTCCGGCGCATCGGTTTCCAGCAGCAGCGAGGTCAACGGCAACTGCGCCATCACCTGGCGGGTCTTCTGCGCCCGTTCGTAGCTGATCGTGCCGCCAACGCCAATGTAATAACCCAGGCGAATAAAGGCCTGCGCCTGAGCCAGACTGCCAGCAAAGCCATGCACCACACCACGGCGCGGTACCTCGGTACGACGCAATGCGGCAGCTAACTGATCATGGCTACGGCGGGAGTGCAGGATCACCGGCAGATCATACTGCTTTGCCAGCTTCAGCTGTGCCTTGAGCAACGCCTGTTGGCGTTCAAACTGCGGCTCGGCCATATACAGATCCAACCCAATCTCCCCCACCGCCACCAGCTTATGCGGCTTGCTTGCCAGACAACCTGCCAGTTGTTCAAGCTGCTCATCATGGTGCTGGGCGATATATAGCGGGTGTAACCCCAGCGCGGCAAACAACGGAGTATGTTCGCGCGCCAGCTTGAGAATACGCACAAAGCGATCGGCCGTTACCGCTGGCACAATAATTTGCTGCACCCCGGCTTGCGCGGCCAATGCCAGGCTCGCCTGCTCATCCCCGCTGAAAGGCGGGAAATCAAAGTGGCAATGGGTATCCGTAAAGGCGTAACTCACAGCACATCTCCGTCACCTGGCAGGATGATTTTTGGTGGCGCTTCAGGCTGCACGGCATGGCCCTGCGGGTTAAGCACATCGGTAATAATCGGCGAAGGCATCCGCACGGTTTCCGGCTGGATCAGACGACGGGAAAGTGATGTTGTTACCGTCATGCCATCGTTCTTTTCCTGCTCCAGCAGCCAGTGGCCAACCGTCGCCAGGAAATAGCGTCCACAACGGCGGCCCAGATGATAATCGCGATTCAGCGCGGGCAAACGGCTGCCGAGCGCATTGCTCGCCAGCGGCTTAGGCGGGAATATTTCGAAGATGCGCAGTTTACCGGGGGGTTTTTCAATAAATTGCTGGATGCGCAAATAGCTCTGCTCATGATGCTGCAACACCCGCACCATTTGCTGCAGGCTGCTTTCACCCAGCCATTGCTCCATGCGTTTCATCCACTTCGGCGTATACACCATCTGTGAAGGCACGGTGCGGATCACCACAATGGTATCCGCCCCACGGCGATAGGCCTCTTCCACCGGGATGGCATCGCTGATGCCACCATCCTGATAGCTGATGCCATCCAGCTCTACGCCCATACGGTAAAAACCGGGGATGGCGCTGGAGGCCTTGATGGCCGGTAACCAGCTATCCCGTGCAGCAGGCAGATAAACCGGCGTAAAGTCATCGCTGCGACAGGCACACATCAGAAATTCACGGCCATCAATCAGCTGCTTTTCCGCCACGTCAAAAGCCAGCGGCAGCTGTTGTGAGGTAATATCCAATAACCAGTCGAGATCGATAAGGTGACCACCACGTACAAAGCGCAGCGGGTTAAAGAAATTGGCAGAGGTGGTGTAGCGGGTGATCACCCGCCGTGCGTATCCCATCTGGCCACAAACAAATGCCGAGAGGTTCTGCGCACCGGCAGAGGTGCCAATCATCAGATCAAAAGGGTTAAAGCGGGCGCGCTGGAATTCATCCAGTACGCCGGCGGTAAAGATACCGCGCTGTCCGCCGCCCTCACACACCAGCGCCATTTTACCGGGCCGGAATGGTTTATACGCCAGGGGTTCTATATTACCGAGCGTGATGGGTATTCTGTATCCCAACCCCGTATCCTCAATGTGGCTGTTTTCCCGAGGATACCTCTTCTTGCTCTCTTCCGTAATCTTCTTGTAATACGCCAGAGAGGCAGTCATTGCTCCCTGCCAGCCACAGGCCGTCATTGCCGGAAAACTCCGCCCATGCCTGCCAAACCTGGCCTTTCAGCTGTTTCCAACGGCCAACAATGATGTCGCTGTTCATGAACTGCCTCCTGGCGTTAAGGAAAGGAATCAAGCTTTGTTACAGTTTAGAGAGACGCTAAGGGCGCCGACGGCCGGTAAACAGGCTGACCAGGAACAGAATGATCCCTACCACGAACACTACTTTGGCGGCCCAGGCAGCAGTACCTGCCAATGAACCAAAACCCAGTGCTGCGGCGATCAATGCAATAACTAAAAATATAATGCCCCATCGAAACATAAGCCTCTCCTTACCATGGTGATAAAAATTTCGCGTTTGGCTCGCCCCTGCTGGGTGCGGCTTAAAACTGCGGATTATTCTATTTCTGGTAGTACATCCCAGGCGTTAGCCTGGGAGTTAACGCTTACTATTACTGACGATTAAGGTTTTACCGCCAGATCGTTCTTGACGCTTTTCACGCCATCAATGGCTTTGGCAATACTTTCTGCACGGTCAGACTGCGCCTGGGTTTTCACCTCACCGGAAAGCTGTACCACACCATCGGTGGTTTCTACTTTCACGTTGCGTGAAGGCACGATGTCATCGGCCAGCAGTTTAGCTTTCAGTTCGCTGGTAGTCGCGGTGTCACCGGCATAGGATTTCACCGACTGGGTCGCTTGATCTTTCACGTGCAGCTTATCGCTGACGGATTTAACCCCTTCCACCCGGCCTGCAACGCTAACCGCTTGCTCAGCCTGAGCCTGAGTGGCGACAAAACCGCTCAACGTCACCACACCTTTTTCGGTTTCCACCGAGATGTCGGTACTTTTGATGGCTTTCTCGTCAACCAGCGCACTTTTAACTTTAGCCGTTATGCCGCTGTCATCCATATAGTTGTCGACTTTTTTCATGGAGCTATCGATTTTGGCACCAGTACTATCAACGACGCCTGATGCTTTGTTCATCATGGTCTCTTCAGCCAGGGCCGAACCACTAACCAGTACTGAACCCAAAACGACTGCCATCAGCGAATGTGCAAACTTGGTATTTTTCATCGATCTCTTCCTTCTTGTTGTAGAACCCCAAAATGCTGTGGGCTCTGGTGCCGCCAGAGTGCGGCTAACTCAAATGAATACTTCACGATCTCTATACAATCAAACGTTCACGACCGGACTATTGCTCTACGGTAAGTACACCTGCAATGCCCGTGCCAAGTTAAAAACGCCGTTAAAAATCAACAACAACAAAACAAATGAGAAACAATTAAGCGCAAAACCGTCGTCTATTGGAGACATATAGCCGTTGATTTGGGATCCACATCACTATCTTGTTGATATTACTAAGATAGGACTGTCTCCGATCGGCAACACTACCGAATAACTCTCTAAAATATGTGTATACAATAGTGTTTTACGCTCAGATGCCGCTATGCACCCTGATAAATATAGACCATAGGCGAAAATTTGCCGCCAGATCGTGGAATAATCTTGTTCGGTTTAGACGAAAGAATTAGTGAGAAGGGTTTAATAATTAGCAGGATGGGGGCTGAAGAAGGAAAACACAGGGCGCTTAGAAGCGCCCTCAGACTGATGACGAACCCCATTATTTTGATGGGGTTCGTTGTTTTTAGCGACCGTAGGTCGCGATCGCGATATTTTCCCACCACACTGCTTTTTGCTTTTTCTGAGGGCCTCTATGGGGCTCCTGTCCTTCCATAAGCCCTTTCAGCCACTTATAAACAGCATAAAGAAGCGCCAGCAGCGCCATCTTCTTCATATTTTGCGCTGTCGCCGCAAGCAGACACTGCATCTGCACT